>CAZAZA010000030.1:0-29814 GCA_964489495.1 uncultured Bacteroides sp. | reverse complement strand
AACCGTCCCTGGTGACAACGAACTGAACGATAACTCTGCCATACACACCGCTGTCTTTTGCCGCAGCCGGATAACGGATATTTTCGTGAACCCATTTCAGAAGGGCTTCCAAACCATCAGGGAACTCGGGCATTTCCTCTACACTAATGTACGCACTGTCTATCTTTTCATCAGGAATCCATGAAGGACTTCCCCTCCTGATCACGCTTTTATCTTTGTAATAATACTCACTTATATAATTTCTGCCATTGAAGCAAATCATATCGCACAATTCATAGAAGCAGTCCGAAAACTCATACGTATAGTGACCATACTTCTCTGCAAACACATATTCATTATAAATATATTTCCCCACTTTAAAAAATTTATATGAGATTCGCGGATAGTCTCCGCTGGTAATCATATCACTGTCACATTTCTCACTGATTATCGGTGAAACCAATTTCCTTACAAACAAAGAATCCACCGAACGGATAATATAGTTCCCAGCACCACTCTCCAAGTATACAATTGGAGTCTTTTCTTTAGGCATAGACAATTGACAATTATATGAATCAGCTGATTTTTTGTTTTTCATAAATTTAACAGTAAATTTGACTTCATACACACGCAAATAGCATATCACGCATGAATCAATCGTATCCGCTGTATCCACGAAATCCTCAACTTCGATTAAGGCTGATGAGTCAACTTTGACTGCAACAGACTCAGAACTGTTTTCATCTGCACCTGATTGCCTTTCGTGGGGATTACACGAGCCCAACAGTATGTCAGTCAATAGACTCACAAGAAAAATCAGAATTATGTTATAGTTCATATTCGTTCTATATAATAGTTTCATACCGTAAAATCAACAAATGAAAGCAATCATTGAATCAAAATACCCTTTGTTAAAATTGTCGTTGCTTTGTATCTACTTATGGTAATTAGCAATTTCTTTTTTTGAATAATCATCAAAATTGTTTCTGTTGAAGTCTTTATATTTCTTTGTGGTTTTCCACGCAAGGGGGTTGACGTATAATACGTTAAAATATGCCCTTGAATGGTTGTTGAATCTGTCATCTACGTGCTGCACTCCGTGGGAATACCACTCGTGAATTATGGCACTTGAAGCAATGTTCTCCACCGTGGCCTCATAACCCTTTACCCCTGTGTAACTTATCCTTGGCTTAATGGCATCTGATTGAGAAAATGATGTATCCCAGTTACTATCCTTTTTACCCGGTTCATACCAAATTTTCCCTCCGTCCAGCTTCGACAACGAGAATTTGTGACCAAAGACATTCAGTCCTTCAAAATGTGACACTACATTCGTGATTATCTTTGAATATGCATTCTCTTTTAGTTTTCCTCTACCACTGACCTCATCAAAGTTATTTACATCACTGCCGTATTCATTTGTTAGCTCCGAAACACTATACTTTGAAAAGTCGATTTTTTCCTCGCCCATATATAAGAGAATTCTGCCGGTGAATCCTTCCTTGGTGCAACCGAGGCTGTCACCGTTTATACTGTAGACCACCTCCATCCCCGTCGGATCTATATTCCGGACGGGGTTAGCCGCGCAGTTGATATAGGGGGAGAGGTCGCGGTTGTCCTCGCATAGGGGGTCGGGCGAGCCCCAGTAGCCCGAGGCGGTGCTCAGCAATCGAGGCCCAAAGTCGCTGTAGCGCACGCCGCCCAAGGCCATGCGCTCCTTGCCACCGTAGAGGTAGGGGTTGTCGCCCTCCGGCTCCAGCCACGGCTCTCCATAGGGATAGTAGCCCGTCTCCTGAACAATCTTCGCATTGGAGTCAATCACTCCCGTCACGTTCCCCTGATAGTCCGTCAGATAATAGTAGGCGTTACCCTCGGCATCGAAATACCCGCCCATTTTAATATTGATATTCAATATATTATGTAGGGACGCACGGCTCGTGCATCCGGTTGCTGGCAGGCTCGTGCATCCAGTTACTGGCAGGCTCGTGCATCCAGTTGCTGGCAGGCTCGTGCATTCGGGGACATTCGGACGCACGAACCGTGCGTCCCTACCATTTTGCTTGCTTTCAATGGTTTGGATCATGTTGGACGAGCGGAGGATTTCCCCAAATAATGTTCTTTATTGCTGGTGCATACTGTCACCAAACAATCACCTCCCGAATAGTCGTGAAATTCGGCTCGGATGTTTTTACGATTCGTTGTCATGGTGATTGGATTGGTGTATTCATGGGCGGAAGATTATGGATTCGCAAATATAACACTAATAAAACTTTTTTCAAAATATTTTTCAGTTTTTATATATCATAGAAACAAAATGCCTATCACAATAACGTAGGGCGCGCTTGAAGCAGACATCTCTGATGCAATAAACTAAGGGAATGTCGCGTTTTATAGGTTGTGAAGACCAATCGACTGACATTATTCTTAGCTATGGCGCTGACATTATTCGGCTCCATATTCGTCACACCCGCAGCTACAGCCCAATACCGCAATGACAAATTGGCAAACCGGCCGTATGCCGACTTGCGCAAATGGCATTTAGGCTTCTCAATAGGTGTGCATGCCGAGGACATGCAGTTCACCCACAACGGTTTTGTTACTGCCGAAGGGCAGACATGGTTTATGGAACAGCCCGACTACTCACCGGGGTTCTGTGTCAACGGACTCTTCGACCTGCGTCTCAACGACTATTTCAGTCTTCGCTTCAGCCCGGGTATGTACTTCGGCAACCGAAACATCAAGATGGTCGACACTACGAACGGAGGAGTCGAGAAGCAAAACATCAAATCGACATTCGTCGTGCTTCCCTTCGATCTGAAATTCGCGGCATCCCGCTACCGCAACTCGCGTCCCTACGTCACGGCCGGGGTAATGCCGGCGTTCGACGTAGCTAAAAAACGGAGTGACTTCCTGAAACTGTCGTCGTCCGACTTCTATCTTACAGCAGGATTCGGGTGCGATTTCTACTTGCCGTTCTTCAAATTCATACCGGAAATAAAATTTTGTTTCGGACTCCGCGACATGCTCATCCACGACCGCCCGGATCTCGCTGACGACCCCGACAAATTCAAGTTCACGCAGTCGCTCTCCAAAGCGACCTCACGCATGATTGTATTCACATTTTATTTTGAATGAACTCCATGCGACACATACTCAGACGAACTATCATTGCCGCAGTCATCACGGCAGCCGGAACGACAGCTCTACAAGCCCAGACAGACCCACAGTTCAGCCAATACTACGAAGTACAGAACTTCTACAACTCGGCCGCCGTCGGAATGACCGACTTCGTACGCATACGAGGCGGCGGACGCATGCAGTGGGTCGGTATTGACAACGCGCCGCGCAACTTCCTTGTCACCGGTGATATGCCCTTCAAACTCGGGAAAAAGCGTGTCGGCGTCGGCCTTGTGATGTCGTCGGGCAGCGAAGGCCTTTACAACGACATGACTATCATGGCCCAGGGAGCATGGCGTCAGCCACTTTTCAAAGGAATGCTCGCCATAGGTCTCGGCATAGGCTACCGTGACCAGAAATTCAGAGGTACAAAGGTGGTATTGCCCGATGATGACGACTATCACGAATCAACCGACAACGCCATACCCACAACAGATGTCAGCGGTTCGGCCCTCGATCTCTCGCTCGGCATACATTACACCCACAAATGGTTCTGGGCAGGCTTGTCGTGCAACCATGTCAACCAGCCGACAATAAAGTTCTCTTCAGGAGAAGGCGGCTCGACGACAGGAGGTACCACGACAGAAGAAGGTGTTAAGAATTTTGAATTTCAGGCGCGTCGCACCCTTTATTTCATGGCTGGCAGCAATATTCCGGTCAAAAACACGTTATTTGAAATGTTGCCGTCGGTATTTGTCAAGACCGATTTCACCTTCACCAGAGCCGAACTGACGGCCCGAGTGCGATATAACCGATTCCTGTCGGCGGGTCTGGGATACCGATACGACGATGCCGTGATTTTCACAATCGGTGCCGAAATCAAAAACTTCTATTTCGGCTACAGTTATGACTATCCGACCTCGGCCATAGCCAAAGCAAGCCACGGCAGCCATGAAATCTTTGCCGGTTACAGCCTTAAGCTGGATTTTTCAGAGAAAAACCGTAACCGCCACAAAAGTATACGCATAATGTAAGACACCAACAGTGCAGACAGAAGCACAGACAGCAGCAAATATGAAAAGAAACGCGATTTATATTCTCTCCCTAATCATGGCCGTCATAGCCGTGGGCTGCGCGTCGTCAGGACGCGGGTCGGCGGGCGGCGAAGTGACCGGCGTCGGCGGAACGGCATGGTCCGAGCCTACGCCTTATGGCATGGTTCTCGTTTCGCGCGGGTCGATGAAAGTAGGTCCTCAGGAAGCCGACAGTGCCTGGAATCTGCGTGCCGACGCACGCGGCATGTCGGTAGATGCATTCTGGATGGACGAAACCGAAATCACCAACTCAAAATACAAGCAGTTTGTATTCTGGGTGCGCGACTCCATCATCCGCGAACGTCTTGCCGACCCGGCTTACGGAGGGAACGAGGAGTATAAGATTGAGGAAGACCGCGAGGGCAACCCTATCAAACCTTACCTTAACTGGAACAAACCAATCCCCTGGCGCAATGCGAACGAGGACGAAGCGCGTGCAATCGAAAGTCTATACCGCACAAATCCTATTACGGGCGCCCGCGAGCTTGATCCCGAGCAGCTGAACTATCGCTATGAGATATTCAACCACTCAGAAGCAGCCAAACGCCGAAACCGTCTTGACCCGCGCCGCCGTCAGTACAACACCGACCTTCCCGTACCCACCGATGTACCGGTGATTTCGAAAGACACGGCATATGTCAACGACGAAGGTGAAATTGTGCGCGAGACGATCACCCGTGGCCTGACAGGCGACTTTGACTTCCTTAACACCTACATCGTAAATATATATCCTGACACCACAGTTTGGATAAACGACTTCGAGAACTCCTACAACGAACCCTATGTCAGAATGTATTTCTCGCACGGAGGCTACAGCGAATATCCTGTAGTAGGCGTGAGCTGGGAACAAGCCAACGCATTTGCCAACTGGCGCACCGAATATCTGCGCCGATCGCTGGGCCGGGAGGGAGTATATATCGAACCTTACCGCCTTCCAACCGAGGCCGAATGGGAGTTTGCCGCACGTGCCGGACGGAACGACAACAAATATCCATGGGAAGGCGACCTGCCGCTGACCGAGGAAAAAGGCTGCTTCTATGCCAATTTCAAGCCTCAGGACGGCAACTATGTGCAGGACGGCCACGTGATAACATCGCGGGTTGGGACATACGCGCCAAATGATTTCGGGCTTTATGACATGGCCGGAAATGTGAGTGAATGGACCTCGACTGCATTTACCGAAAGTGTCAGCAAACTTCAGGGCGACCTGAATCCGGAATATCGTTATGACGCAGCAAAAGAAGACCCTTACAAAATGAAACGCAAGATTGTGCGCGGCGGCTCGTGGAAAGACGTTGCCCACAACATACGAAGCGATATACGCATGTGGGAATACCAGAACGAGCAGCGTTCATATATCGGATTCAGATGCGTGCGTTCACAGATAGGCTTCGCCAAAGGCCAGAAAGCTAAGAAATAAACCATAACGAATATCATATTACTTTCCTGTCATGGGCAAGATCAAAAGATACAAGAACAGCATTGAACGCTTCCTCTCGGGCGAAAACGGACAGCGTTTCTTCAATTTCGCCTATTCTATCGGCGCAGCCATCGTCATATGGGGTGCGCTGTTCAAGATACTCCACCTGCCCGGCGGCAATACCCTGCTGTCAATCGGTATGGGCACCGAGGTACTCATGTTCATCCTGACGGCTTTCGACCGTCCGGCTCGCGAATACCATTGGGAGGAAGTGTTTCCGGTCCTCAGTTCCAAAAATCCGGATGACCGTCCTGACTTCCACGGAGGCGGCGGGGTGATTGTCAACGGTGCGGCCGGAACTACCGATGCTTCGGGAGTCTCAGGCGTAATCGATGTCAAGGGCGGAGGCGTTACAGGAAGTGTCGATCTCTCGGGCCTCGGCGACTCGACAGAGCAAGTGGCCTCGCTTGCCGAAGAGCTGCGCAGGCTCAGCGAAACCACTCACGCACTCAACGAAGTCAGCTCGACACTTCTCGACAGCTACCGCGCTATAACGGACAACTCAGAGCTGATTACCGAAAGTTCGACCGGATATGTCGAGCAGATGCAGACCCTCAACCGCAATATCCAGGGACTGAACACCATCTACGAGATACAACTGAAGAGCGTTTCGTCTCAGCTCGACGCCATCGACCGGGTGAACCGTGGAATAAAGGAGATACGCGACATGTACGAGCGTAGCTCGAACAGCTCGGCGCACTACTGCGAGGAAACTGAAAAAATGGCACGCAACATGAAGCAGCTCAACAACGTGTATGAGCAGATGCTCCGAGCCATGTCGGTGAACATGGCCATGACAGGAGCCGCAGCCCCCCGTCAACCTCAAAATCAAGAACCCACAGCAGAATAAAATCCAGATATGGCAGGAACCAACCAGCGTCTTTCGCCGCGTCAGAAGATGATCAACCTCATGTACATCGTCCTGACAGCCATGCTCGCGCTTAACGTGTCGAGCGATGTGCTCGACGGATTTGTGCAGGTGGAGGATGGTCTGGCGCGCACTAACGAGAACGTGACCCGACGCAATACCGCCATACTCAGCCAGCTGCAGGCCTTTACCGACCAAAACCCCGAGAAAGGACGGCAGTGGCTCGACATGGGGCTTCAAGTGCGTGACTTCGCCGACAGGATGTATCATATGGTCGACTCACTAAAACTTGAGATTGTGAAGGAAGCTGACGGCGATGATGCCGATGTCAACGACATACAACGCCGCGACGACCTCGAATCGGCCGCAGTGGTAATGCTTAACCCTTCGAGCCGGCGAGGAGAGAAACTCCGAGGGGCCGTGGACGCATACAGGCTTTACATCACATCTCTTGTCACCGATTCCGTAAAAAGAGCTTCGATCGAGGAAACCCTCTCTACCGAGCCGGTCGACCGTAAAGGACTCGGCATACCGCAGTCATGGGAAGAATCGAAATTTGAGAACCAGCCTGTGGTGGCAGCCGTCACGCTCCTCACCAAGCTGCAGAACGACATACGTTATGCCGAAGGTGAAGCGCTCGCCACACTGCTGAGCAATGTCGATGCCGGAGATGTCCGTGTCAACGAACTCAACGCATTCGTCATACCTCAGTCGCGTCTGGTAATGCGCGGCAGCAAATATTCGGCCAATATAGTCCTCGCCGCTGTCGACACGACCGCGCGACCGGCAATATATGTCAACGGAAACAGGCTCGCCAACGAACAAGGCATCTATGAGCTTGCCACCGGTTCAACCGGTAATTTCGATTATTCCGGCTATCTTGAAGTGTCGCACGGCGACGGCACTGTGACACGCCATCCTTTCAGCTCGTCCTACACTGTCATGGAACCGACAGCCACCGTCTCAGCCACGATGATGAACGTTCTGTATGCAGGTATCGACAACCCGATAAGCATATCTGTGCCGGGCGTTGCCTCGAATGCCGTGACAGCCACCATGAGCAACGGTTCCCTCTCCCGCAGCGGTGACTCATGGATAGCCAAACCCGGCAAAGTTGGCGAAAATGCCGTGATAACCGTCACAGCCAATATGGACGGCCGCAACCAGACAGTCAACACAACCACCTTCCGCGTACGCAAGCTTCCCGACCCGGTGGCATTCATATCATACAAGGGAACGAACGGAAACCCCGAACGTTACAAAGGAGGGCGTCCGCTGTCCAAGGCTCAGCTGCTCTCGTCTAAAGGTATCGAAGCCGCCATCGACGACGACATGCTTAACATCGATTTCAAAGTACTGAGCTTCGAAACGGTCTTTTTCGATTCGATGGGCAACGCAATACCCGAAGTATCGAACGGCGCGTCATTCTCGCAGCGGCAGCTTGACCAGTTCAAGAGACTGCAGCGCGGCAAACGATTATATATCTCCCGCGTCAAGGCCATAGGACCTGACGGAGTGGAGCGCATACTCCAGCCCGTGGAAGTCATTGTAAACTAATCTCCCACTTCATTGAAAGCATCAAACAATATGACAGATAAAATCACACGACATATCAGCCGTCTGGGCGTGGCAATGGCAGCCATGGCCATAGCGTTCGCGCCTGCCGACGCCCAGACACCTGACAATCAAAGCTCGTCGTCGACAATCACACGCCGACGCGCCGGAGCGCAGCGTGGCGAGGCACAGTCGGGTGCCGGGAATGTCACTGAACGCATGCAGTCGCGCTTTCAGTCGCAACAACCCAGCGATGCCGACATGCAGTGGATGCGCGTGATATACCGGCAGCTTGACCTTACCAAGGACGAGAACACGCCGCTATATTTCCCCGAAGAACCTGTGGACGGCCAAGAGAGCCTGTTCCGCATCATCATGCGGCTTCTTGCCAACGACCAGATCGCAGCATACGAATATCTCGACGGACGCGAAATATTCAGCGACCAGTACCGCATCAAGGTGAAAGACATGCTCGACCGATATCATATCTATTACACCGATGCAAAAGGGTCGTCGGAGAAACATCCCAAGTTCGCAATCGACGAAAGCGATGTGCCGGCCAACGAGGTTCTGAGCTACTTTATTATCGAACGTTGGGAGTTTGACCGTCGCCATAACAAAATGACTTCGCGTATCGAGGCGATATGCCCGGTTCTTCACCGGGCCGGAGACTTTGGCGGAGAGGCGGTGAAGTACCCGATGTTCTGGCTTAAGTTCGACGAACTGCGTCCGTTCATCTCCACGCAGAATATCTTCGTAACCGATGACAACAACCTCGCCACATGCACTTATGACGACTATTTCGCGCTCGGCATGTATGACGGGGAAATATACAAGACGCGCAATCTTCGCAACAGGTCGATGGCCCAGCTTTATCCCGACCCTGACGACATGAAGCGCGCCCAGGACAGCATACAGCGGTCCCTCGATAATTTCGACAAGAAACTGTGGGTACCGTCGCTTGAAGAACTGACCGCACGCCGCGAACGTGCAGACTCCATAGCTCTGGCCAAAGCCGAAGCGGCAGCCGACTCGCTTGGCGAAGCCCCCAGGGAAACCAAACGCAAACCGGGAATACGCTCGTCACGGACAAAACGCGGCGAATCGACAAATGCCCGCAAGAGCAAGCCGGCAAAGGTCAAGAAAGCTAAAGCTCCAAAATCATCATCAGGAAGTTCGGGAGCTGCACGCAGCGTGCGCAACCGCCGTCGCTGACCTTTCAGACAGACATTAAATCAAATCCGCCGTCAAGGGCATCAGTCCTTTGACGGCGGATTTGATTTTATCGGACAGCAATGTCAGTCAATCGCACCAAGCGATGCAATGGTGGCAAGAGCCATTATCTCGCGAACCGGCGCGTCAACACTGATGAAATGTACCGGCTTGTTAAGTCCCAACTGTATAGGGCCGACTGCATCTGCAACCCCCATTTCAAGCATAAGATGATATGCGGTGTTGGCTGCAGCGAGGTTAGGGAATATCAGCGTATTCACATTCAGCCCTTTCAGACGAGAGAAAGGATAGGCGGCATCGCGTTTCTCGCGGTCAAGCGCATAATGTACCTGCATCTCGCCGTCGATAGCCAGATCCGGGAACTCTTCATGCATCCTTGACACAGCTTGTGAAGCAGCCTGACTCTCCGCGTCATGGCCCGACCCGAAATTACTCAACGACACCATAGCCATTACCGGCTCATGGGCGAAGTACTTCACCGAATTGCGCGTCAGCTTGGCTATATCGACCAAGGCATCGACATCCGGGGCAGCATTCACCTGCGTGTCTGCAAGGAAGAATGTACCATAGCGAGTCTCCAATATATGCATTGTCGCGAAATGGTCGAATCCTTTTCGCAAACCGACGACATCGAGAGCGACCTGCCCGACACTGTTGGAATCGGAATAAGTTCCTCCGACAAATGCATCGGAATCACCGCTCTCCACCATCATCATACCGAAGTAGTTACGGTCATACATCTTTTCAGAAGCTTCACGCTCGGTAACCCCGGCGCGCTGATGACGTGCGGCATACAACCCGGCATAACGCTGACGTCGTTCGGCCTCGCGGTCGTGTCGCGGATTCACAATCTCAACGCCATCAAGGTCGACATTGAGCCTGGCGGCTCGTTTTGCAATCATTTCTTCGTTTCCGAGAAGGACAGGGATAACCACACCTTCTTTGTAGGCCAGGACTGCCGCACGCAGCATATTGTCGGTATTGGCCTCGCCGAAAACCACGCGACGGGGAGCGGTGCGCACCTGCTCGGTGATATGGCGCATCAGACGGTTGTCATAACCCATAAGACGCTGCAGGCGTTCGTCATAGGCATTCCAGTCGGTAATCGGCCTGCGTGCCACGCCGCTTTCGATGGCAGCATGTGCCACTGCGGGAGCCACTGTGGTCAGAAGTCGCGGATCAAGCGGTTTCGGGAGTATGTAATCGCGGCCAAAGCGCATATTCGTTGTATTGTAGGCGGCATTGACAACTGTCGGCACAGGCTTTTTGGCCAGCTCGGCAATAGCCTTTACGGCCCCGAGTTTCATAGCCTCGTTGATCTCCGAAGCTCCGCAGTCGAGCGCTCCACGGAATATATACGGGAAGCCGAGCACGTTGTTTATCTGGTTGGGGTAATCACTGCGTCCGGTTGCAAAAATCAGGTCAGAGCGTGTCGCTAAAGCCTTCTCATAGGCAATCTCAGGGTCCGGATTAGCCAATGCGAACACAATAGGATTAGGAGCCATGGAGAGCAGCATCTCCTCTGTAACGACATCTTTTACGGATAGTCCGAGGAATACGTCAGCCCCGACCATAGCTTCAGCAAGGGTGGTGATCGGTCGGGAAGTGGCGAACTCGGCTTTCTGTTCTGTGAGATTAGTTCGCGAAGTATTGATAACGCCGTGGCTGTCACACATCACCACATTCTCTTTTTTCACCCCGAGGGCTATATAAAGGCGGGTACATGAAATCGCGGCCGCTCCGGCTCCGTTGACAACGAGCTTCACATCCTCTATCCGTTTGTGCTGCAGTTCCACGGCATTAATCAGGCCTGCAGCCGAGATGATGGCAGTTCCATGCTGGTCGTCGTGCATCACCGGGATGTCGCATTCCTCTTTAAGGCGGCGTTCGATTTCAAAACATTCCGGAGCCTTTATGTCTTCGAGATTGATGCCTCCGAATGTCGGAGAAATCGCCTTGACAATCGAAATAAACTTGTCGGGATCTTTCTCATCCACTTCTATATCAAAACAGTCAAGGCCTGCAAATATCTTGAACAGAAGCGCCTTGCCTTCCATGACAGGCTTGCCGGCAAGGGGACCTATATTTCCAAGCCCGAGTACGGCAGTACCGTTGGAAATCACGGCCACTAAGTTGCCTTTGTCAGTATACTCATATACCGAATCAGGCTTCGCCTCGATGGCTTTGCACGGATATGCAACGCCGGGCGAGTAAGCCAGCGCCAGATCATGCTGGGTAGAGTACGGTTTAGTTGGGACGACCTCGATTTTACCGGGCCGCGGATAGCGGTGATATTCAAGCGCCGCATCCTCTGTGACGAAATTTGATGACATATGTTGCTTTATATTTTTCCCAATGGAATAACGTTTCAAAACGTTTTTATGCATAACCGCACAGGCATATTTTATAAAAATTTAACCATCACGAATTATCATTTGCAGTTACCGAATATAATTAGTAATTTTGCAGCACGACCCAAAAAACTCTTAATACAATGAAGAAGGAAAGAATCCTCGTGACCGGCGGTACCGGTTATATCGGCTCTCACACCGTTGTTGAGCTCCAGCAGGCTGGCTATCCTGTTGTAATTATCGATAACCTGTCAAACAGCAACCGCGACGTGCTCGACGGTATCGAGCGAATCACGGGAATCCGCCCCGACTTTGTCGAAGCCGACTGCACCGACATGGCAGCGCTCTCCAAGCTTTTTGCCGATTATCCCGAAATTAAGGGCATCATCAATTTCGCAGCAAGCAAAGCTGTTGGCGAATCGATGGAGAAACCGATACTTTACTATCGCAACAACCTCAACACACTTCTCAACCTGCTCGATCTCATGGGTCCCAACGGTGTCAAGGGCATCGTGTTCTCATCATCATGCACCGTATACGGCGAGCCTGATGTCAACCCCGTTACCGAACAGTCGCCTATCAAAAAAGCAACGTCGCCCTACGGCAACACAAAACAGATTTCAGAAGAAATCATCACTGATGTCATTAACGCAGGCGCACCCTTCAAGAGCGTGATACTTCGTTACTTCAACCCGGTCGGAGCACATCCCACCGCAGAGATCGGCGAGTTGCCCAATGGCGTTCCTCAGAATCTTATTCCCTACCTTACCCAGACAGCTATGGGCATACGCAAGGAACTGAGCGTGTTCGGTGATGACTATAACACACCCGACGGAAGCTGCATCCGTGACTACATCAACGTGGTCGACCTTGCCAAAGCACACGTCATAGCCGTAGAACGCATGCTTAACGATGCAAGCGAAGCCCCGATCGAAATTTTCAACCTCGGTACAGGAAACGGCGTGTCGGTACTCGAACTAATCAACGCTTTCGAATCGGCTACCGGCGTGAAAGTTCCCCATAAGATTGTAGGCCGCCGTGCAGGCGACATCGAAAAAGTATGGGCCAACCCCACATATGCCAACACCGTACTCGGATGGAAAGCCGATACCCCGCTGGCCGACACCATGCGTTCGGCATGGGCATGGCAATGCAAGCTCCGCGAACGCGGCATCATGTGATAATATGAAGTCAATACGGACTCTGACATATATTTTGACGGCAATGCTTATGGCATTGCCGTCTGACGTATGGTCGCAGCCCGCGCCACGTGTCAGCCTGCTGGTAACTTCGCCGGGGGCCGAAATTTACTCACTCGAAGGCCATGCGGCACTGCGTCTCGACTACACTATGTCGGGAGGACCTGATGTCGCCGTAGACTGGGGCCTTTTCGATTTCAATTCTCCAAATTTCGTCTATCGCTTTGTTGCGGGAGAAACAGACTATCTTGCAGGAGCTCGCCCTGCCGATTACTTCATCGGGCAGTTCGTATCCGAAGGCCGCGCCGTGAGAGAATATCCTATCGAGATGACCGACAGCCAGGCAATAGCTTTGGCCGACATGGTAAGCCAAAACCTTTTGCCTGAAAACCGCGTCTATCGGTATAACTACGTGCTCGACAACTGTGCCACCCGCCCGCTGCAACTTATCGAAAAAGCTCTCGGTGACACCCTGCGTCTCGGCATCGTCCCGGAATTGGGACATCATCCGACCTTCCGTCAGGCAATGCGGCATTACCACACCAATTACCCCTGGTATCAGTTCGGTATCGACTTAGCTCTGGGGACTGGCATCGACCGGGAAGTAAAGCCGCGCGCCATGGCTTTTGCCCCGACAGCCTTGGCCGAAATGCTGACAAGAGGCGGTTACAGTTCGTCAGAAATAGTGCCTCCCGGGAACGGAGGGCCGGAGGGCCCCACACCATGGTACATTCATCCCCTGACTGTATGCTGGCTATTCTTTGCCATTTGTATGGCAATTTCCATGCGTGATATTCGCAGACGAGCTCTGTCCCGGTGGTTCGACACTTTTTTATTCGCAATCTTCGGAATAGCCGGTTGCGTGGTGTTCTTTTTAATTTTCATCTCTGTGCATGAAGCCACGTCGCCAAACTGGATTGGCTTGTGGCTCAACCCGTTCTGCTTTTCAGTGCCAATTCTGATTTGGTTAAAAAAGACGAAAAAGATGTTAATTACGTACCAAATTGCTAACTTTGGAGCGCTAATTGCATTATTGATAATATGGGTCATGGGAGCGCAGTCGCTAAATGCAGCTTTCTTGCCCTTGATATTAAGCGATATGATGCGTTCGGCAACATACCTCAAACTGAATCGATGGTAAACCATTATAAACTGACATTCAACGACAAAGCAATACTGCGCAACCGTTTGGCTTGCGCATTTGTGGCCGCACTCGTAACTATGGGTGTGTCGGTACACGCTCAGCGCGTGCCCCCGAGGCCAAGCCTTGTGGTCGGAATAGTGGTCGACGGCCTGAATGACGAATACCTGCAGCTTCTCAAAGGATATTTCGGCGAAGGTGGCTTCAGGCGCCTTATGGATGAAGGCGTAGTGCTTTCTGATGTAGACTACGGCGAAGGCATCGATGCCACAGCTGCGACAGCCATAGTCATGAGCGGTACAGGGCCGGCTGTCAACGGGGTTCCGTCGACATATGTCTACAACCCCGAGACTCGCCTGACCCACAGCGTTTTCACGAATGGCGAGACCTCTAACGAAGCCTATACCCCCGCATCTCTCCTTGTATCTACAATAGCCGACGAAATCCGCATCGACGCTGCCGGAGTAGGCGGTGTATACTCCATCGCCCCCGACCCTGAACGAGCCGTAGCCATGGCCGCACATGCAGGCAACAGCGCATTATGGATCAATGATATTGACGGGAAATGGACCACATCCACCTACTACAAAGACCGTCCCCAGCCGGCCGCGCTTCGCAACCATCTCCGTCCGCTTGCAAAAGAGCTCGACACACTTTCATGGGTTCCTTCGCTAAACCTGCAGGAATATCCCGACCTGCCTGATTATAAACGTCTTTTCCCGTTCCGACACACTTTCTCCAAAAAAGACAAAAATCGCTATCGCGCATTCAAAGTGTCGCCATATGCCAACACGGCAGTCACCGACCTGGCAGACGAATACATATCCTCGCTACAGCTTGGTCAACGAGGTGTGACCGACATGCTGAACCTCGGTTATTCGCTTGTGCCCTATCCTTATACAAAGGAGACAGACAACCGTACCGAAGCGATGGATGCTTATCTCCGCCTCGACCGCGACCTCGCACGCCTGTTCAAGACCCTCGACACTATGCCCGGACGCGACCGTGTGGTGGTTTTCCTCACAGGCACCCCCGTATCGACCGGCTCGAAACGCGATGACGAACAATGGAACATTCCTCACGGCGAGTTCTCGGCCCGCAAAGCCATAGCCCTGCTCAACATGTATCTGATAGCCCTTCACGGCAACGGCGACTGGGTGACCGGATACCACAACCACCATTTCTACCTCAACCACAATCTGATCAAATCGAGCGACCTACGGCTTTCGGACATACGTAACGAGGCCGCAGAGTTTCTCGCCCGCATGAGTGGCGTGAGCCACGTCTACACAATCGACGAAATTGCAACCGGACGTGCCGGCAACCGCGACGATGCCCTGCAACGCAACACATCGCTCAAACACGCCGGTGACCTTGTCATAACCATCAATCCCGGGTGGTCGACAACCGACGAAGACTTCGACACCGATTCGAAAGTCACTCGCGCCGTATATATGTCGGCCCCGGCATTCATACTCGCGCCAGGAATTGCCCCCAAGCGCATCGACAGCCGCGTCGACGCCCGGTCGATTGCCCCGACCGTAACACGGCTTGTCCGCATAAGGGCGCCCAATGGGGCCTCTTTCCCGCCTCTTCGCCTCAAAGACTAAGGTCGAGAAAGACCAACATACCCCCATTCATTAACAAAGAAAACAAAATACATAATGTCACTTATATCATTTTTAAGTAATATATTCGGCAACAAAGCTCAACGCGACATGCGCGAAATACGACCGATTGTCGATCAGATCAACGCTCTCGGTCCCAAAATGCAGGCCATGTCAAACGACGAACTGCGTGCTGCCATAACCGAGGTGCGAACCGATATAAAAAACTCTATCGCACCCTTTGAAAAAGAAATCGCCGATACCAAGGAGCGCATCGAGACCCTTCCTATAGACCAGCGCCAGCCCTTGTGGGACAGCATCGACAAAAACGAGAAACAGATACTCGACACCCTTGAGGAGCGTCTCGACCACCATCTTCCCGTGGTTTACGCGGCTCTGCGCGAGACAGCGGCCCGTTTTGCCCATAACGAGATTGTCGAAGTAACCGCCACCCAGATGGACCGCGACCTCGCAGCCCAGGGACGCGACTTCGTGTCAATAGAAGGCGACAAAGCCCTCTACCGCAACCAGTGGATGGCCGGAGGCAACATGATAAAGTGGGATATGATACACTACGACGTACAGCTCATCGGAGGTATCGTCCTGCATCAGGGCAAAATTGCCGAAATGGCAACCGGTGAAGGTAAGACCCTTGTGGCTACACTGCCGGTATTCCTGCGCTCCCTCTCCGGTCGTGGCGTGCACGTGGTGACGGTCAATGACTACCTGTCGAAACGTGACTCCGAGTGGATGGGCCCGCTCTACATGTTCCACGGCTCGACAGTCGACTGTATAGACAAACATGAACCCAACACCCCGGCCCGACGTGCGGCATACAACTGCGACATAACCTTCGGAACCAATAACGAGTTCGGCTTCGACTACCTGCGCGACAATATGGCGATGACCGCAGGCGACATGGTACAACGCAAGCACTACTATTCGATTGTCGACGAGGTCGACTCGGTGCTCATTGATGATGCACGTACGCCGCTTATCATATCCGGGCCTGTGCCAAAAGGCGACGACCAGATGTTCAACCAGTTCAAAAATCAGGTTGAAAACGTTGTCAACGCCCAGCGTCGCCTGGCATCGCAACTCTTGAACGAAGCCAAAAACAAACTTGAAAGCGACAACAAGGATGTTCGTAAAGAAGGCGCTCTCGCCCTGTTCCGCGCTTTCAAAGGTCTTCCGAAATCAGGCCCCCTGATCAAATTCCTCAGCCGCGAGGGCATGAAAAACATACTTCTCGACACTGAGGCCTATTATCTTCAGGACAACCAGCGCGAAATGCCCAAAGCCACAGAGCCGCTCTATTTCGTGATTGACGAGAAAAACCGCAGCGTCGAACTTACCGACAAAGGTATCGACGAACTGACCCGCGGCTCCGAGGATCCCAACTTCTTTGTGCTGCCTGACATTGCAACACTTCTGAGCGAAGCCGAGAAAATAGCCGACCCGGCTGAACGTCAGCAGAAAAAAGATGACCTCATGCAGGATTATGCCATCAAGGCCGAGCGCGTACACACCGTTACCCAGCTGCTGAAAGCATACACTCTGTTTGACAAAGATATCGAATACGTAATCGACGACGGGAAAATCAAGATTGTCGACGAGCAGACCGGACGTATCATGGAGGGCAGACGCTATTCCGACGGACTCCATCAGGCCATTGAGGCCAAGGAGGGCGTAAAAGTCGAGGCTGCCACCCAGACATTCGCAACCATCACGCTACAGAACTACTTCCGCATGTACCACAAGCTGGCCGGCATGACCGGTACGGCCGAGACAGAGGCAGGCGAGTTCTGGGACATCTATAAACTCGATGTCGTAACCATTCCCACTAACAAGCCGGTACAGCGAATCGACCGTGATGACCGTATCTACAAAACCAAAAAGGAGAAATACAATGCAGTAATCGCCGAGATAGAGCACGTTGTTTCAGAGGGTCGTCCCGTTCTGGTAGGCACCACCTCGGTTGAGATATCCGAGCTGTTAAGCAAGATGCTTACCCTGCGTAAGATTCCCCACAACGTCCTTAACGCCAAGCTGCACCAGAAAGAGGCTGAGATTGTGGCTCACGCCGGCCGTCCCGGAGTAGTGACAATTGCCACCAATATGGCAGGTCGAGGAACCGACATCAAGCTCACGCCCGAAGTCGAGGCTGCCGGCGGTCTGGCCATCATAGGCACCGAACGCCATGAGTCGCGCCGCGTCGACCGTCAGCTGCGAGGCCGTGCCGGCCGACAGGGCGACAAGGGTTCGTCAATTTTCTTCGTTTCGTTCGAAGACCAGCTGATGCGCCTATTCGCTACAGACAAAATCGTGAAAATGCTCGACCGATTCGGCATCGAGGAAGGCGAGCCTATAGAGTCGAAAATGCTCAGCAACGCCATCGAGACAGCTCAGAAACGTGTCGAGGAAAACAACTTCGGCATCCGTAAGCGGCTTCTCGAATATGACGACGTGATGAACAAGCAGCGTAACTATATTTACGCACGCCGCCATCACGCACTGCTCGGGGAGCGTATAGGCATCGACATCGCCAATATGTTCTACGACGTGGTTGAGAATCTTGTCAATAACTACGACGAAGCCGCAGCCTATCCCGAACTCAAAGCCGAAATGGCACGCACACTCCTAATTGAACCGCCGTTCAACGAAAGCGAGTATGCAAATATGGAGAAAGAAGACCGCATCGAACGCATCCATACGGCTGTGATGCAGGCATTCGAGCGAGCTTCAAACCAGATTATCGAAGTCGCAAAACCGGTAATCGACAACCTGTACGAACAACACCGCGAAATGTTCGAGGCCGGTAATGACGCACCCATCATTGTACCTATCACCGACGGCCGACGCGTGTTCAGTCTCCGTACGACAGTCAAGGATGCATACAACAGCGGGTCGAAGAACATTGTCAAAGAATGGCATAAGGCTGTACTTCTCGTTACTATCGACGAGATGTGGAAAGAGCACTTGCGCGAACTCGACCAGCTAAAACAATCCGTTCAGAATGCTTCCTACGAACAGAAGGACCCGCTCGTAATCTATAAAGTCGAGTCGTTCCACTTGTTTGAGAACATGCTGAATTCGCTAAATGTCAAAGCGATTTCGGCACTCATGCGCGGACGCATATACATACAGCAGGCTCCTCCTCAGCCACGCCGCCAGGAACCTGAACCGGAGCAGCAGTCTGAGCCACGGGAAATGCCCTCGAACGTTTCGATATCGGGCAATAACGCCGACCGTCCTCTCCCCAAACTCGAACGCCCGCAACCGAAGATCGAGCGTGCGATGCCCGAGCAGAAGACCGACTATTCGGCCTACCGCACTTCCCGCGAAGAAAATCCCGGTGACGACATGCGCAAAGCAGCTTCGGCCCCTCAGGGCGAACAGCAACGCCCGCAACCCGTTAAGGCTGCCCCGCGCATCGGTCGTAACGACCCGTGTCCATGCGGCAGCGGCAAAAAATACAAGAATTGCCACGGACGCGGCCTTTGATATAATTGTCCCCTAACCGTCCGTCATGGCAGAAGCCATGACGGACGCAACTATAAAATCTGATGAAACAGAAGTCACCTCTCAATAAGATATTAATCATAGCAGGAATTATTCTGGTAGCTGCTGTTGGCTTCGGCATCTACTACCTGACTTCACTCAACCGTCAGGTAGAAGAGGCACGCCTGGAAAACGAGCAGCTTCAGCTTGCCAACGACCAGCTCAAACTGTCAAACGAGTACGAAGCTCTGAATTCGGAATTTGCAAATTATGAACAACAGGCCGTAAAAGTCCAGAACGACACCATTCTGGCCAAATACACCGCAGCAAAGGCCAAAGTTGAAGAACTGCTGAAGGAGCTCAACTCTCAGAAAGTCAAAAGTCAGAAACGTATCGCAGAACTGCAGGCTCAGATTGAGACGCTGCGCGGCCTACTTCGCCACTATATAGCTCAAGTCGACTCTCTCGGCAAGGAAAATGCCGGCCTACGCGCCGAAAACGAAGAGATTCGACGCGACAATCGGCAGCTGTCGTCGCAGGTGGCAGAAGTCTCGCGAAAGAACGAAACACTGAGCGAACGTATGACTCTTGCCGAAAAACTTAACGTGACAGGATTGTCGCTCACTCCGCTTAAGAAAAATGGCAAAAAAGAGAAGAATGTGACAAAAGCAAAACAACTGTGTGTCACTTTCACAATACCACAAAACAACTCCACCCCGGTCGGGGAAAAAGTGATCTACCTGCGAATAACAAGTCCGGAAGGGTCTCTGCTTGGCAATGCCGGATCTTTCCATTTCGAGGGAGGTAACGTGCCGTGCACCGCCCGCAAAACGATAGAGTATTCCGGAGAGGAACTTCCCGGTGTCACCATCTACTGGGACGTGAATACCACCCTTACCCCGGGAGACTACACCGTCGAACTTTTCTGCGACAACTACCGTCTGATTTCTCGCCATTTCACTCTTAGGAAATAACGATCTACACGCTCTGACATGAACTGGTTCTCTGACTATATTGCTGCTATAAACGGTGTGGAAATCACAACGGCATCTGCCGTGACACGCATGTTCGTCAGTCTTGTGCTCGGAAGCTGCGTCGGCATCGAGCGTAAAAGCAAAGGCCAGATTGCCGGTGTGCGCACGTTCGCCCTCATATCGCTCGGAGCCACATTGGCCATGATACTGTCGATTTACGTGCCTCAGGAATACATGGGCCTGAAAAACGGCGATCCGGGGCGTATAGCCGCACAGGTAATCACAGGCATCGGCTTTCTCGGTGCCGGAGCGATCATACAGATGAAAGGGTCGGTACGCGGGCTTACAACCGCAGCCGGCATATGGATGGTAGCCACTATCGGCATGGCGGTCGGAGTCGGCATGTACCTGGTGTCAGTTGTTGCGACGGCTCTCATACTTGTCATCCTTGTGCTGCTCGAACGATTCGAGCACCGCATACACATGGGTGCTACGACGCGCATCATCCGCATGAGCATCGAAGGAATAGTCACATCTATCGATGCATATAAGATGGCCTTATCGGACAACCGCGTGCAGCTTGTCAGTTTCTATGTCGACTACGACTACGTGCAGGAACGCACTGCTCTCAACCTCGTCGTTCTTGTCAAGGACACCACCGACTATATACGTCTGTTTGCCGACCTGCGCGGCATACTCAAAGTACGTTCAATCACACTGGCAAATCAAATGAGCATCTAATCAAACCACACCATGTTACTGCTGTCCGCCTCATCCGATCTGCCCGTAGAGGGGCTTATCTCCGATCTCGCGTTTATCCTTATACTCGGAGCGGCAACCACTTTGCTTTTCAAATGGCTCAAGCAACCTGTCGTTTTAGGATATATCGTAGCCGGATTTCTTGCCTCTCCGCATTTCACATACCTACCTTCAGTGACTACCGAGGCTAATATCGATTTCTGGGCTGAAATCGGCATAGTGGTACTCCTTTATTCGCTCGGACTTGAATTCAGCTTCAAAAAGCTGGTAAACGCCGGCGGAAGTGCAGTTGTGACAGCTTTAATCATAGTCACCGGTATGATGGGGGTCGGATTTGCCATAGGCCATATGCTTGGGTTTAACCACATCAACAGCCTCTTTCTCGGCGGAATGCTGTCAATGTCATCTACGACCATAATCATCAAAGCTTTCACAGACCTGGGTCTTAAACAGAAAAAATTTGCTTCGCTCGTATTTGCCGTACTGATAGTCGAGGACCTTTTTGCCGTCCTCATGATGGTTGTGCTGTCGTCGATAGCCGTCAACAACAGTGTCGAAGGTACAGAAATGCTTTATAGTGTCAGCAAACTCGTATTCTTCCTCATCATCTGGTTTCTTGTGGGTGTATTCGTGCTGCCCACACTGCTTAATGCCATCCGCCGCTACCTTAACAGCGAGACCTTGCTGATAGTTGGTCTCGGACTATGTCTGGGCATGGCAATATTCTCAGTCTATTGTGGTTTTTCGCTCGCACTCGGCGCATTTGTCATGGGTTCGATTCTTGGAGGCACAAGTTTTGCCGAACGCATAGAGCACGTTGTGACACCCGTAAAAGACCTCTTCGGGGCGATATTCTTTATATCGGTGGGCATGATGGTCGACCCGGGTATTATAGTCGAATACTGGGGACCGATACTTCTGCTTTGCGCTGTGGTGATAATCGGAATGATATTGTTTGGCACATTCGGCATGCTTGTCACGGGACAATCGCTTAAAGTGGCCATCGAATCAGGTTTCTCACTAACACAGATCGGAGAATTCGCCTTTATCATAGCCTCACTCGGCATGTCGCTCGGGGTACTTGAGACAACCATCTACCCGATTGTCGTGGCAGTGTCGGTCGTCACCACATTTACCACGCCATATTTCATCCGCATGGCCGATCCTGCCTATGCTCTCATAGTGCGTCACCTGCCTCCGAGACTCAACTTCCTCATCAACAGATATAGCAAACAGGCATCGGAAGAGAGCCAGACCGGACTGCTTTGGCGGACTGTCCTGCACCGTTACCTTTGGCGCATTCTCCTCTACTCGATAGTGCTTATCGCCCTGGGCCTGGTGTCGCGGCAATGGATACTGCCTCTACTCCTTGAAATGTTCCCGTCGTGGGGACGTCTGATAGGCGCGGTCATCACGCTGGTGCTGATGTCTCCCTTCCTGTTCGCGCTTTCTTACCCGGCATCGAAACGCACAGAGCGGATGCGCCTGCGTCAGGCGAATGCCCGGTTTGACGCGCCTCTGCTCGCAATGACCGCACTGCGAGTGCTTCTGATGCTCGCCTTTATTATCTATACCCTCGTAAGTATCTATTCGCTTAAGGTAGGCTACACAGTCGGCATTTTCGCCCTCATCGTCGTGATATTCGTGTTCTCCAAAAACGTGCGCCGGCGTATGCAAGGCATCGAGCGCAAATTTCTAAACAACTTAAACGAGCGCGATTTACGGCGGACGGGGCGTAACAACAACCTCATTTCCGACATGCATCTTGCATATGTTACAGTCGGATATGACTGCCCGTTTGTCGGCGAGATGCTTAAAGACTCCGACCTGCGGCGTCGATACGAAGTGAATGTGGCGTCAATTCAGCGCGGCAACCAGCTTATCCCCGTTCCGGGAGCATCTACCCGTCTCTTTCCCGGCGACGTCCTCGCAGTCGTAGGGAGTGACAATGCCATACAGGATTTACTCCCGGTAATCGAGAAACAAAAGCATGAGGGACAGGAATCCGAACCAAATATCGAAGACATGAAGTTCACCTCCATCCAGCTCGGCGACAAGTCGGAACTTATCGGAAAATCTGTGGCACAATCAGGTATACGCGACCGTTATCAGGCACTTCTTGTTGCTGTACAACGGAACGGTGAATACACGACCTCCGATTTCAACAGCCCGTTCGAGGCCGGAGACACGCTATGGCTTGTAGGCAACCCCGAATTACTTGAGGCACTGCGCTAAATCCTTCCTATTGCAAACAATTTCAACACACCATCACATTTTCAATAACCATGAAAAAAATACCAATGCGCCTTTTGGCATGGTCGCTGTCGATAATCGCAGCTTATTTACCGGCTCTCGCATATCCGGTGATGACCCATACCTACACCAACAGCTCAAACCAGCAAAACCGCTATCTAAAGCTCGTAACGACAACCGGCACCGAGACACCGGTAGTATTTGAATGTAAGACAGTCGACGAACTGCCGTTCACCCCGTACACTTCACAGGCGAACGTCTATACCGAATCGGGTGCGCTTGTAGACAAGACGGCGAATCCCATAAAGGTTCAGTCGGGTATCAGTTCGTTCACAATGACGCTATATGGCTGGGATCAGGCCATCGGCGTGAATAACTGCGAGATAGACTGGACTCAAGTGGCTCATTTCATCGACTGGAACAAAAACGGGGCATTTAATGACTCGGGCGAAATATCGCCTAAGGGCAACATTAACGTGCCTAACAAGGATATCTACAACGGTTTCCCGATAACCGTCAGCATACCTGAAGGACAGGCTGCAGGCACTTACCGCATGCGACTTGTATTCTTCGAGCCACAAAACAATTCTGAAAACTGGCCTGCCACACTCTTCACGACACTCAACCGACGCATACGCAACGGAGTGGCATATGACATGGATATCGAGATTCTGCCTGAAGTCCCTATGACCGTCGGCTCGACAGAAGTAGTTCATAAGTCCGGTTCGGTGGCACCGGGTCGCAAAGATGTTGAGATCGCCTCGATAGCTGTTACTGCCAATGGTTCACTCGAACCGCTCGAAGCATCGGCTATAGGCTTGCGTTTTACGGGCGATGCTCCTCTGAGCAATCTTCGCTGGATCTATTCATCGACCCCGCTCGCCGGCAGCGACGTTCTCGCCTCCGCCCCGACAACTGACCAGGCAGGCAATATGCCATTCAAGAGAATACTTTCAACGGGGGGCAACTATTTTATCCTTATGGCTGACGTTGCCGATGACGCGCAACTCGAAACCGTCATAAAGGCCGACATAACATCAATTACTGTTGGAGGCGAAAAGATAGCCCTTGACACTCCTGAATCAACCGGAATCAAAATAGCCGACATAATTGACTATACCGAGGGAAACGCTTTCTGGTTCGACACGCCGAACTCGTCGACTGCCGGTGCGGCCATATGGACACGAAACGACTTCAGCTCGACATCAACTAACCCGGACGAAGTCTGGGAACGCAAATCATTTCCTATAGGCAACGGATCATTCGGCGGCAATATACTCGGTTCGATCAGCCGCGAACGTGTTGTATTGAACGAAAAGACACTCTGGAAGGGTGGACCCGGCACCGGTGTTGAGCGATACTGGAACATGAACAGGACAGTGAACGATGCCACCCTCACACGCATACGCGACTACCTTGCCAACGGTCAGAACTCTAACGCTAATTCGCTTGTCGCAACGAACTATCGCGGCAACATAGACTATTCACGCGATGTGTTCGGAGTGTTCACCACCATGGGCGAAGCATACATAAGTACGGGACTGGACGAAAACAGTGTCACCGACTATAAACGCATCGTCAACATGGACCGCTCGATAGTTGTCGTGCAGTTCAACGCCGACGGTTCTTCGTATCAGCGCCGATTTTTCGCATCCTATCCCGACAGTGTCATGGTATGGCGTTTCACCTCTGACAATGCCGCACAAAATTTGACATTTTCGTTCAACTGCCCCCAGATCATAAAGTCTGTCACTTCGCCGGCTGAAGGATCACTCCTTTATGACGGGCGTCTCGACAACAACAACATGCAGTGGGCTCTCCGCGTAACAGTGCGCACAAATGACGGAGGCGCAGTGACCGTCAATCCTACAGCACGCACGATCACGGTCAATGAGTCAAAGGATGTAGAATTTATACTTGCAGCCGACACAGACTATGCAATGAACTTTGATCCTGATTTCACAGATGCCACAGCTTTTGTCGGTGTCGATCCTGTTGCAAACGTCAATAAGATAATTGAAGCTGCAACCGGAAAGAGCTATGACGAACTTTACGCTAACCATGAGGCAGACTATTCGTCGCTCTTCAATCGCGTTTCTCTCCAAATCAACCCGACTGAGAGATTTGCCAATCTACCGACACCCAAGCGTCTCTCTAACTACCGCAATGGGACACTTGACCACGGCCTCGAACAGCAATATTTCCAGTATGGAAGATATCTGCTCATCTCAAGTTCTCGTGCAGGCAATATGCCTGCCAACCTGCAAGGCATGTGGCACAACAACACCGACGGCCCATGGCGTGTCGACTATCACAACAACATCAATCTGCAGATGAACTACTGGCCTGCGACATCTACCAACCTGCTTGAATGTTTCACTCCGTTCATCGACTATGTGCGCGGCCTCGTAAAGCCAGGCGAACGCACAGCCACCGCCTACTACGGCGCACGCGGATGGACTGCCGAGGTATCGACCAATATATTCGGCTTCACAGCCCCACTCAATTCAAGCGATATGTCGTGGAACTACAACCCTACAGCCGGCCCATGGCTCGCCACTCAGATATGGGAGTATTACGATTACACCCGTGACAAGGAATGGTTACGCGAAATAGGCTATCCGATAATACGTTCGAGTGCCGACTTCGTCAGCGACCTTCTTTTCAAACATAATGGTACATACACCTCGGCTCCGTCATATTCGCCCGAACACGGGACTGCCGACCTTGGCGCCACTTATGCGAATGCTGTCACGCGCGAAGTGCTGCATGAAGCTGTAATTGCTTCCGAAATACTCGGCCTCCCCGACGTCGAATCGGCTGAATGGCGCGAGAAACTCGATAATATGTATCCCTACCAGGTGGGCCGTTACGGACAGCTGCAGGAATGGTACCGCGACATCGACCAATATGGTGACCAGCACCGCCACACCAACCATTTGTTCGGACTTCATCCCGGGTCGACTATCAATGCCATCACCGACACCAAGCTGACTGAGGCCTGCAAGGAGACTCTGCGCCAGCGCGGGGATGCCGCCACGGGTTGGTCGATGGGCTGGAAATTAAACCACTGGGCACGTCTGCTCGACGGAGACCATGCCTACATTCTTTTCCAGAATCTGCTTAAAGAGGGAACGGCCGACAACGGATGGGACCTGCACCCGCCATTCCAGATCGACGGCAATTTCGGTGGCACAGCCGGTGTAACCGAGCTGTTCCTGCAGAGCCATAACGGCATGCTGCACCTGCTTCCGGCCCTCCCCTCGCAATGGACCGACGGCCACATCACCGGACTACGCACTCGCGGCAACTTTGAAGTGGATATCACATATGCTGACGGCAAGCTCGACAACGCCGTGATAACATCGAATGCCGGCGAACCATGCAAGGTGTATTATAAGGGCCATGAACTGTCGTTTGACACGGAGAAGGGGGCCGACTATGTAGTAAGCTTCAATACCGCTAAAGATGAACTTGAGCTTGAACAGAGCAGCCTTGACTCAGTCGGTTCTGATTCTGTCGACCGACTCTATGTGAATCACTCTGAAGACAGGCTCACTGCGACCGTAGACGGCCCGTCAGCAGGTAGAATTACCATCGGTATTTACTCTTTGAGCGGCCAACTGCTCAAGCATATTTCAATTGACAAGCGAAACCAGTCAGCAAGTGCATCCTTCGGTTTTACCGAAAAGGGTGTTTTCCTCATCCGTGCCGCAGGTCACGATATAGACCTCACGGCAAAACTCGTAATAAGATAATTTTTCAACAAACACTCGGGTCAGAGCTATCTTTTTTGATGGCTCTGACCGAGTTCACTGATATATTCTACTGTCATATAGTCAATGTCGGGCGACTTGAACCGCGAAGCCAGACGAATGACATTGTGTCCTGCCAAAAGACGAAGCACCGTCCCAACCCTCTCGCCGGCTGCATCGCCCTCGACAACGAGCTTATGACCTTCACCATCGTTGGCAAATACCAGCATCTCTAGCGGCCTGTCGCCAAACACTTTGAATGACACGGCATAGTCACCGTCACGTTCTACGACTACATCATTCCACATCATGTCGTTTGTGGGTGTGACACCCATGTTGCGCACCACCATACCGCCTGACGATCCCGGACGAGCAGCATAATAGGCTGTTCCGGCATCTTCCGGATCATATAATTCCTGATAATCTGTCAGAAAAGCATGCTCGGCCTCGTAACGATTGCGCATTATACGACGTTTCCCGTCTAATACATACATACCGACTCCATGCGGTGGTATCAACGAAGACAAAGAGTCTGAGACTTCACCAAGTCCGCAACGGTTCATGACATCGCGTACCGAAGCCGGCCCGTCGAGCTGAATCTCGTCAAGTCTGACCGATACCTCCCGGGCTGAATCGGAAGGATTGTACAGTGCCACGGCTCTCTTGGTGGAGTCACATAGTTCGACATCCTTTACCAGGACAAAAGTTTCACCGTCGGTCTTTGCGACATAAGCTTGCAAGCCGAGAGAATCCTGATTAAGCGCAATCAGCTCGGGGTTGGTTATGAGCCGTAGGGTTTCGGGGCGTATTGTTGTAAGATCGCAACCAATCAGAAGGGGTGATGACATGATACACCACATTGCAAAATGCGTACGGTCTTCTTCCTGACTCATACCACGTCCCACTTCCAGCATATCCATGTCATTATAACGACCTCCTCCGGCATATGCCGAAAGGTAGAGGTTTTCAGCTATTATGCCACGCACCGCCTCCCACGACGGGTTTATGTCAGAAGTCGTACGCCACGAAGAGGCCACATTTCTCACCCAAGTACCCGGAAAAGCCCAACGGCATACATTCAGTCGCACATCATCGCGACCGGTATCGGCAATGGCGCGTGCGACCGTCGTATAGCGTTCGGCCGGATCGTAGTAATAGAGTTGCTCATTCTGTTTGCCGTCGGCTCCGCAATAGTCAATCTTTATGAAATCGAATCCAAGTTCGCCAAACAGAAGCCGACAGTCTTCAATCTCATGTCCCAGCATCCCGACATTGCGGGCGATCGAGTCATGATCCCAGAAATTGCCACATGTATTGGCCCCCGCATCACTATAAATCCCGGCCTTCAGACCGAGCGAATGGATATGATCGACTGTTTTCCGCAGACCGTGAGGAAATCGCACGGGATGGAACATCAACCGACCCTCAACACTGTCTCGTCCTCCAAAGAAGCCATCGTCAATATTTATATGGTCATATCCCGCATCTTTCAGACCCGAGCGCACGAGAGCGTCGGATTGACGGCATATCAACGAGTCGTTTATATCTACCCGATAGGTATTCCACGAGCTCCACCCCATGGTCGGTGTATCAAAACTGTGAGCCGCCAGAGTGCAGGCTAACAACAAAAAAATAACATCCAACCGCCGAATCATGTTGTACAACTATCAGAATTATAATGACGAATATACCGCCGCCGAGATATCCGCTACGGCTTGAGAAGCTTGTAATGCATTGCCGTTGAAGTCCTTGACAAATACGGCTAACGTATAACGCGTACCATTTGGCAACGTAATGTAAGCTAAATCATTATGAGCTATAAGTATACCGTTTTCCGTATATCCCGATCCTGTTTTGTGAGCGACATTCACCCCTACCCTTCCGAGTAGCGGGGCTGATATACGATCTTTGCCTGTTGTACATTCACCCAAAGATTTCATAATGAAATGTTGCTTCTCACGGCTGACAATTGTGTCGGTAAAGAGTTTGTTCATCAGCATTGCCGCACCAAGGGGAGAAGTGTAGTTGGCATAGGCTTTAGCATGGTCTGATGACATATCCGATTCTGTATAGGCTATCTGGAAATATGAACGTGGAATGAGTGTGGCTATAAAGCTGTCTGTTTCGGCTACATTGACCAGGCGCCCGTACATGATGTTACTTGCATTATTATCACTTTGAATCAGTGAATAACGTAATAGATCCTTGACAGACAAAGCAATTTCTGGTTCTAAATGGTCTTTAATCATTGGACTCCAGGTATTGGGGTCAAGTTTATCACGCCGAATGGTCAATATAGTATCCAGAGACAAGCAATTCCGGTCAAAACTATTGCAGATAGCCAAAGCCTGATGCAACTTAAATACGCTCATCATTGGGTAAACGCTCCTATCATTGACTACGACTGTATCTGTGTTATTGATTATAACTGCTACTCCGATTTCTCCGGGATAAGATGATGTGATTCGGGAAATACTGTCGGTCAAGATATCGGTCAATCTCTTTTCTTCATGAAATTCCTGTGCAGGATGTTTCGCTAACAATAATATCAAAGTTGCAAAGCTGACCAACGCTGCACACAAAACGACTGTAACTCTTTTTCCTTTTTTTGTCATAATCCTCTCTTTTACTATCAACAAAAGCTATCAAATTTGACTGCAAAAGTACATAATTTTAACGACCCGGACATTACACATAGTTCTTATCTTTATCATCCATATCTGCCGAACACAAACTGCATACTATGATTTCCGTCTTGCCGTTTTTAATTAAAAGACATAAGACGTAGCCACCCGATTCGAAAAAGATGGCCACGTCTTTTATGTTATTGTTGTTGAAGAGTGAATTCAAGGCATCTGAATACTCCCTTACAGATGATTTATCTTCTCTTTTTACCACTTTACAGGTTCATTGAGAATATTTCCGTCAGCGGCATCTTCGGCAGTGAAT
>CAZAZA010000029.1:11860-30365 GCA_964489495.1 uncultured Bacteroides sp. | reverse complement strand
CATCGTAATATAACTGCTTTACAATTCGCTCCTTGTCATCTTCCCAAGTTCGAACTGCATTATATCCGTCATTACAAGTCTTATATTGTTTGTTTTCGTTAATAAATATTTGCAAAACAGGGAGGTTTTCATCTCCTTCCAAAGAATACTCAATTCCCCCTTCTTCAAATGATTCATTTTTCCCTACACCATTTTCTGACAAATAGTATTGGCGAATAATATGTGTGCCTTCCTTATTGTAATCAAAGCCTTTCCCTGAAACGAATAGCCTATCCTTATTTAAGACTTTTCGGCTCTGCAACCTATTCTGCCCATCAAAACTCCATAGTTGAAAAGCCTCTATATCCTTGGATTCTACAATGTTATCATTCTTATCTAAGAAAAAAATCTCGGATATTTGTCTTTTATCGTTAATCTTTACGACAAATTTCTGTACACCATCCTTATCCTCTGTATAAGATCCATGTTCATCAATATAACACGTTGTGATAGTATTATTGACAAAGTCAATATTATCAATACTTCCATAAATACCGGATGGGGTTTTCCATGGCTTCCCATTTTCGTCTAGATAAAAATCCAATGTTGGAAATCCCTTATCATCATACCCCTTTTTGTCGGTGACATATCCATCATTATCTGGCATTAAATCGCCTTTCAAATCAATATTACTGATTGTTAAGAGTCTGAACGAATCAGTTTCATAAGTCATACGTTTGCCATATACCCCCGAAACTATTTTAGTGGGTTGTTCGTTTTCATCAACAAAATAACGTTCAATTTCGTTCCCATTCATGTCAAAAACGGAATTATAACCGTGGTTACCGTGTAAATGTCTTACCGCTGATAGTTTACCATTATCAATGATATAGTATCTAACTTTAATAGGATTATCCTTCTCATCGTACTCCGTTTGTATGACACTATAGCCATCTATGGTGATTATAGGATTATACGAATCATCTAGATAAATACGTTGTATCTCTCTTTGTTTTTCGTCATAATCGATATGGATGCCGCAATATCCCCCTAGTAGATATATGGGTTCATCGAATGATGTACTACCATCCGATAGGACTCTTTTCCCTTTAAAAAGGATATCTGATATTAATGCACCTTCGTATTTCAATACTATGCCATAAACTCCATCTATTGTTGGTACACTTTCATCATCCCTGTAAAACGACAAAACAATGCCTGCATTGTCGAGAAGTGGGTCACAAAATACTTGCTGATTCACGAACTCTGATTCAGACATATTTTCAAAATAATCTTCATATGCGCGTGTCATGATCCTAACAAGTACCATTATTTTATCAATGGGGTTCTGCAATGGAATGTTATTGATTGTCCCAAATTCTCCAAAATCATATGCATTGTCAATAAGCCTACGTCCTTTATGAATAAGCACATTGCGTTCGGTAGCTCGTTTTTTCCGGTTATATTCAATATTCCGAAGAGTTCTTTCTCTTTCTCTTTGTTTAAGAAGTTCTTCTTTCTCCTTCTCCTGACGTTTGCGTTCTGATTCCTGCTCAGATAACAACTTGCGTTGTTCTCTGCGTTCTTTAACTACAGGGCAGAGTATGTCATGGATGAATTCCACGCGCAGGTCACCTTCGTAATGGAATTGTCGAAGAATCTTTTTGTCATCGATAAGACGCTTGAGGTCTGAATCCGAAAAACCACCGGCTTTGAAATCGGATCTTGAAAGGCTGTCGCGTCGGTTCTCTCCAGTCAGAAGTTCTTCTTCAAGAAAATCTATCTGACTGTCAGTCAGCTCATCTATAGCTTCTTCATAAAAGTCTTTGATAATATCTTTGCCGAAAGTTTTGACAAGATCAATCGAGATGGGAGAATCATCGGAATCTCTTTTATCATATATCTGATTAAGGAACAACGACAGAACCGCAGCGTCAACATCAATCTCGGGCTCGTCACCAAGAGTGAAATCGGTTCGATTGGTTATTGTCTCGATAATGAGTCGTGCCACCCCTATATCTACAAGTTCAGGACGAGGCTTCATTATGATATCAGCAGCCTGTTCCTCATTGAGCGGTCGTAGTCCATAACGATGTTGTTTCAGCGAAGGAATCTTTGTAGTATGGTACTCAAACTCTGAAAGGAAATCTTCTCTTAGAGTAAAAACAAAGTGGATGTCGTTGTCTTCATTATATTTGCTTGCCGAATTGTTCACATTCAAAGCCAGTTCAGCGAAGAAATCCGCCATATCCGCGAATCCGGAAACGGCTTCTTTCGCTGATGTCTCAATCTTAGAAACATTCCAATCTTCACTATGCAGATCTTCTGCAAGTTCTTTCGGCATAACGTTGTTCAAAACATCGGCCAAATCTTTGAAAAATTGTATTTTTGCCACCGGATTGTTTTGGAGAGTGAATATTTCCTCGAATTGGTCAAATATAATGACAAGTTTAGATTTGCCATCCAATGAATTACCAAATTTTCGAGAATGGATATATTCCCAGAATCTTTGCTCTTCAATTGGCTTGTCAACGGTGGTTTCAGAAACGGAAACATTCTTCTCAATAAGGTCGGAAATTTGTTTGAGATAAGAGTGTGTATTGTTGTGATCCAGACGCAATACAATAGGGATGTATCCATTTTCCCGTAGAATAGGTATGATACCGGCATTAATAATGGAAGATTTACCTATACCTGATTTGCCATAAAGAACCGTCTCGTTGTTGTTCAATATACACAACGATAGTTCCTCTATTTCCTGATCGCGACCATATATAATCTGGGACTCCTGATAGGACTCCAATCCTAACCAAGGATTTTCTCTAAAATTTCCCATATGATCAGAACTGAATTGAGTTATACTTAATGTTTATTTTTTCGGCGATTGACTCCACATCATCAATGGAATTGTAGGTGATGGAATTGTGAGCTTGTATTTTTTCGTTTACGCCTGAATGATAAAAGTCAAAATCGATCTCTGATACAGGTATTATGAAAGTTCTACCCATTCGGACTTCAGTTGCTATATCCCATTCGTACCTATATACATGATCTTCGTTTTTCTCATGTTCCACATTGTGAGATAGAATCGGAATGAATAGTTTTGTGGTTTTTATTGCCTGTTTGATTTCCTGGAGGAATTTTCCTCCGTCTGTAATATTATTCTTATCATACCAAACATTTAGACCCTTTGCAGTTAATGCTTCGTAGAGTTTTTCTGTAAACTCGGTATCCCGTCTGGAATAGCTTAGGAATACATCCGACTTCTCCTCTGGATAAGAAAATTTTGTAACAATCCTATTTATAACCTTAGTTTTCAACAAAGGGTCTTGTTGGTATTGTCGTTCCATACGTTGTTCTATCTGAGATATAACTTCCTCGGGATTGGTTTTCATATAAGTCTTGTTTCGGAGCATAAACTTTCTGAAAGATTCTTCCAGTTCCTCATTGTTGGAAATCATATCATTGTTTTCATTTTTAAGTTCACTTTCCTTCCGGACAGAATACCAAATAAATCGAAATAACCAGTCGCTATAATCTGTGCCAAGCATCAACAGGAACTTGTCTTTCAGCTCGCGTAAGAGTCTGTAGGGTTTTCTCGAATCCTCACTTGAGAGCCACGACGAACAGAAATCCAGCATATCTTGATCTGTTACGACACAACGATGTGGGCGAGTGTCTCCGGCACGACCAAACATATAATAGATTGACGGTTTATTCATGTCACTGGCATTGTTTATATCATCATTTTCAGCAGGATTGTTGCTGAATGAAAGAACACGCAGTCCCTTTCCCCAAATTTGTTCCATTGCCTGCTCTACAATAGGAATAAACGATGTGGTGATTATAAACGGGAATAATTTGGTTTTGAGCAATCTTACAAGCACATCAGACGGTGTAATTTTTACCGGTGCCTGAGGTCCACAAAATTTGTTGACCCAAGTATAGACACTATCTTTATTGTACTGGTTGCGCTTTAAATAGTTCTCATCGTATACAAGTTCTGAGAAAGTGACTGGTTTGGAAGTTACATTAAAACAAGCAGCCAACGCTTCAATAAGTTGCAAGTGTATATTACTGTTATTTTGTCTCTTGTCTGTAAGAAAATCGGGACCAATGACGGGAATCACTTTGCCATCAATGATTTTTCCGATTAAAGCTTCCCACATAGGTTCTTCTTCAGGATTAAGAATTGAATCAGAGGTAGAACCCTTCAATGGGTTTATTCCTGAAAAAGGATTATTCTGAAATTGTTGAGGCATTGTAATTAATGTTCTAATGGTTTGATATAATGTTGTCGTTAAATCCTTAGAAAATTTATGCTAATGCTTCCGAAGGAATTCGAACCTGATTTGTTTAATTCAGTTATAGTAGGCTTTGCAGTTGATGTGGTTGCCGGTGATTTCTTCGAGGAAGTCGGTGCGCATTACCATGAGCAGGTCTTTGGTGTATTCGTAGAGTAAACCCGTGTAATATGTCACATCTTCATTGTTGGATTTGGTGATTCGCTCCCACAATGTGATGCATTTGGCATCTTTATATGCAGCATCTATAGCTTCGCGGTCATCTTCGGTCATGAGCCAACGAAGCTTTTGTTCTTCCAACACCAAGGGGGCATCAGAGTATTCTTTCCAAAGTTCTGTAAGATATTCACGGAACTCAGATTCAATCTTTAAAGGCAAATCCTTGGTATATTCTCCAATGGTTTCGGATTTTGTATATTCGGAACCATTAGGGAAATATCTATTAAGTAGTTCCTGTTCTTTTTCTCTACAAAGAATTTTGACTTTACTTTCCATGTCTGATCAGTTTAATTTGTTGCCGCAGTTGGGGCAGAATCGGGCCGTATCGGCGACCTTGTTACCACAGTTGGTACAGAACTTAAATGCTCCACCGGGAACAGGAGGAGAGGGAGGGGTTGTGCTACCCACATTGTAATAAGAATATCCTCCGTTTTGGTTGACCACGGATTGGGCGATGGCGAGCGCCCTGTCGTCGAGTTGGGCCTGCTTTACAAGGCCCCAGATCTGAGTCAAGAGGACCGGCCAAAAGAAGAACCACATGATTATGGTCGGTATCACCTGCTGTCCGAAGATGCCGACTCCGGCGTCGAATGAGATGCCGTTGTTAACGGGGATGAGTGTTATCTTCAGCGCGGTCTTCATGCCAAGGGCCGCTTTGAACATATTGCCTTTGGCAATTGATATGTCAGCGCCACCACTTATGAGGTCTTCGCGCTTCACATCAAAACCGTCGGCTGCAAAATCCTGACAAATGCGTTCTGCTATCACCGGGATCAGCGAAGAATTACCGTTGAGAACGGCCTTTGTATTAAATGTTCCCATACTTCTTATCGGAGTTCTTGTAGTTCATGATTGTGGTATACGGCGAAAAGCACGCTCATCTCCGCGATTGCATCAAAGATTGCACATTGCTGCTCCTCGTTGCAGAGTTCCTGTAGACGATGAAGCGATGCAATTGCCGCATCTGCCTGTGTCTTTAGTTCTTCATCCGTGACAACTCCATCTTCCATGATGGCCTTATATGAGGGGTGATTGGCTACAATATCTCCGATATTGAGATAGCCGTTTTCATCGAATAGTTTATGCTTGTTACATTTATTGCAATTCATGGTACTGATTGATTTAAAAGCATGCGCTGTCCTGCTTATTTGGCAGGTTCAGCGCAACATATCATAAAAGAGTTGTCTTTAATCGGGTGACCGAAGGAGAGTTTGTGTTTCATAATGCACTGTGATTTGTGTGTAACAATTATTTGCAAAGTTAAATTATTTTTTTGAAATTCCAAAACCTAATTTCAAAATTAACTTCAATGTTTCTTGCGAAGTCGCCCTGTCATACTCCTTTTCGCTCTCAGGCAGTTCTTCGTATGGCACAAGACAAGGATGCGTTTTGCCGGCATCATCACGCACCGGACCATAAGTCCAGCCTTCAGCCATACGGTTCTTTGCCCATACTTCATGCACATTCTTAGCCATTTCCTCAATTAGCGGAAGCAGCTCTTCCGGCAACTTCACATCGGAAGTCTCCGCCGGATTAGGTAAATATTCCTTCTTCATTGTCATTACAATTATTGAAGTAAAGAAACGAATTCGACAAGCAATCTATCAGTTGAACGAGTCAATTAGGATAAATGAGGCCCAAGTGTCGTCGTCAGGATATTTGGCGCGGATTTCCGATTGCGAATGCTATTTAGAATTGTTCATAGCTAAATGTCCTAATATTGCATTGCGAAGTTTTGCAATACTCTTTTCCTCAAAAGAAAAGAGATCAACGAAATCAATACCAGCTAAATCATAATCCATCTTAGGATTCATTGGAGACATGTCCAAACGGACTGGTATTATGATTTTACCGTATTTATCCGCTATTGATATTTCCTTGGCAACATTATCAGATTTATTAGAGTTTTCAGATGATAGGAATAAGACAATTTCAGATGTTGATATTGCTTTAACAATCATCTCCTTAAAATTAGCGCCACTATAGACACCATCTATATCAATCCAATAGGGAATATTCATTTTGTTCAGAGTATCGCAAATTCCTTTCGCGACATCTGAATCTTTTCTCGAATAACTTATGAATACCTTATGTCCCTTATCAAGAGAATCAACAGTTGGTATATCGACATCATCAAAATTTAGTCCATCAAATCCGTCTACATTTTCAACCTTTTCAATGGTTTTTCCAGCCTTATAACTATAGGCGGCAAACCATTCAAAAAATGGCAGATAATCGAATCTATTATATACGTCATAGGTGTCCTTAATATATAATTCTACTGAGATGGATTTATTGGTTCTTATTAGGAAATTAGATATGGTTTTGGCGGTTAATTTAGCAACACCCTCTAAAGGCATATTTGCCATACCGAGTCCGAGACATGGGAAGGCAATAGAATTAAGCTCCATTGCCGAAAGCAAGCGTAGACTTTTATTGATTGCATGTGTTAAAATATACTCATATACTTGAGGGATATTTTCTCTTGACACGTTGGGAAGAACCTCTGTGTATTTAGTTACTGTAACTGCTTGGAATAGGTATTTGTTTTTGAGTGTACCTGCACTTGTTACAACTACATCTCCGAGTTTTGACTCAGGATGCTTTGACGCATCTATTATAACTGAATCACCAGCCTTTGATCTTACAATTCCTGGCAATCCCCCTCTCATAGGCAGTCCCACACTTCCAGAAATTACAAGGGCTTCAGCTTCACTTGTCAACAAATCACCAAATACTAAAGTGACCGTTGAGTTATTAATTGTATATGATTTTTTATTCTCCATACTTTTTCACCTTGAAGATATCTATATATCTGTTTATAAGACGAAACAACCGTCTAAATAAATTGAACTTTATATATTTTCTTACTCTTGTTTTTTCGAAATAATCAAAAGAAGCCCATAATGTTTCTCCAAAATTCATTTCACTATGTGGGACATCTGTTATAATTTTATTCGCTTCATTTATATTATCACAGAGTTCATACGACGGTATACCGTTAAAAGAGTAGTCAAGAAAGACTCTATAGCCCTTCTTTTCCAGCATTAGCTGCAGTGTACGTGCATACTGTGCCCCTCCTTCGCGCCTGTAGCTGATAAATAGATCATATCTGTTCCTGCTCATAGCTTCCCGAAATTGTATTTGTCTGACATGTCAATGGGTAATGGGGCTTCCGGTCGAAGGCTAAGGGGATATATCGAGAGCGTGTTTTTCCCTTCACGAATTAGTTGCAATGCGTGTTCACGTTCGATTCGCACCCAATCGGATTCTGCGGCATTTTTTGACCAACAAAGCACAAAAAGGTCTGCCCGGTCTATATAGCTGAGTATCTTTTCTTTGAAAAGGTCCCTGGCTTGCAATGTATGCCTGTCAAAGAAGTAATCTTTACCTAACATCCGACATCCTTCGGCGATTCCGCGCACTTGAATCTCGTCCTGATGAGCATACGAAATAAATATCTTTGAGAACCGATGGGATTCAACATTTGTATATAGTTCTCGCGGTTGCGACTCCACGACATCTATCGTAAAGAGCATTTCTCCGGCCGGCACATCGTTCACAAATACGTAAGCAATTCCTTCAATACTATCCTGGCTGGCATCCACCAATTTTGCCGTGAACGAACAATCGGTGAAATGATTTCGCCATATTACCGACTTTGTTGTACTCTTGCACTGAACTCCGTCCGACAAGTCGAGTTGAACCGTGAGTTTATCCCCTTCCTTAACAGGCAAATCCAACGGCTTATATTCCTTCTTAACAGCAGAAGGATCAATTTCCTTAACCTTCGAGTCTACCGCATCCCGTTCTTGCGGCAGATACATATATACTCGAACAATGAACGATTTGTTATAACGAACTTCCGCCGGCGCATACACACAAGAACATATCTCCGACCGTCGGGGGACAGTCACCCTTGAAGGCGAATAAGATGACCCTGTAACTTTTAAGTCATCCCACAGCGAATCGTCCCAAACTACATAATCTGATGCCGGATTAAATCCACACGTGCTGGCAAATGAATCAGTATCATCGACCCCATCATTATTCAATTCACTTGTTACATCTTGCGACTCCTCTAATAAATCAGTGTAAGTAGATAAAACTCTGCAAACCTCTATTCTATAGAAACACTCGATAATATCGTCTCTAAAAATATCATTGTATCCTGCAATGGCAAGTACACAACGATCACCCGAAGGCACTCTACGAATATTATGATCGTTTTGTCTGAGAAGAACAATATTTCCAGTATGACGAACGATTCCCCCGCGAATAACACGAACTTTATTACGGAGATGTAGCACACCTTCCCTCACTAAGACATGGGCGCCTGTGTTCCCATCTGGTAAATTGGAGACATCAATGACTTCACACCTACCAGAGATACTCTCTCTGTCTTCGGGAACGAAATTTCCGTCAATTGTATCCCTAACATTATCAACAGCCTCAAATATGGTTGAATATAGACAGATTTGGACTTTTTTTTGTTTTGCCAAACTATTAGCATTTTCTGACGGACGAACCTGAAAACCGATAATAGTAGCATCTGTCGACGCAGCGAGATTGACATCATTTTCTGAGATTTCACCAACTGCGACACGTAGTATATTAATTTGAATTTCATCCGTAGACAGTCTTACCAATAAGTCAGACAGACATTCGGCTGAACCTTCAATGTCACATTTGACAATTAAATTTACTTTTTGAATTTTGCCTATGGCGCATTCTTTTCCAATATCTTCTAAGGTCATTTTCTTGAATTATATCATTCCTAAAGTATTTGATGGCAGTGAAGAGCGAGACAATTGCTGCCAAATTTGTTACCATCTTATATTTTAATTATTTTGATCCATATTCGTCGAGTTTGAGCATTGAGTTGGTCAGTGATTTTACGTAGCGGCGGATATATCCGAATCCTAATATGAATGCCAGGAGTATATAAAGGCTGAGATCCTCATTCAAGCCTGAAGAGAAACAAAGTGTGTCATATAAGCCGTGAACTATAATCGGGAGTACTAAAGCCGCAGACATGTATACTTTCCGGTTCTTTTTATCAAACCAGCCAAGAGAAAAGAATGTGCCCATAATGATTGCGAAGAAGTAATGCATCGGTACGGACATTAAGGCTCTTGTTATGCTCACCGATACCCATTCGTCCTCCGCTCCAAAAAGATAGAGAACATTTTCAATTCCGGCGAACCCCATCCCAATGCACACAGCATAAACAATGCCGTCGAACATCTCATCGAAATGTGCGCATCGCTTGGCTAATACGTATAACGCCACAAACTTCAACACTTCCTCCGGGATTGCTGCATCGATAAACGAGGTAAGGAAAGCCCCAAGAAACGTATCGTCCGGAATGTCAGGCAAAATAAAATTCCCAAGTATCAAAACCCCGGCCGCTGCAAAGACACCCAAAACCACAGCTGTAAACAGCCACCCTAACGGCTCCGGACGCTTATCCCGCCTAAACATAATAACTGCCAGCACAATCGCAGGCGCAACCGCCGCCAATATCTTCAAATATACTTCATCCATAAATTATAGTTCGTATTGTATAGATTCACCTTTTCTATATTTAGCAAAGGTACAAGTGTTTATCGATATATTATTAATGTTAATCTCCTGATAGTGTGTGGCTATTTCATTATTAGGCATTAAAGCGTGGACTTCATACCTTTGATTAAAATGAAAGAAATTGAATATTTCTCCATTATATTTATTAATAAAATTGTTAATGAGAATTTCTTGGTCATGGTCTCCTTCTATCTCTATTCTCATCATTGGTTCAAGGATACTGATCCCAACCTTGGACAGAGCCTTATTTAAAGCATCTTCAGCAACGATTTCAAAACTATGCGTATTAGAATTAATGGGATGATATGACCCATCATATAGAGTGGCTTTTATGCCATAAAGGTTTATGCCTTTAGCCATTATTAAGCTAAAAGCAATATCAAGGCCACGATTAACAGCTGAAATAAATTCGGAAGGCAGAATATTTTCTGTAACAATATAACTGAAATCTAGTTGCTTGTTGAAATTTATTAAAGGCTCAAATCCAATTATTATATCAGAATATAAATTTTTATTGGCTATGGATTTATTAAAATTTACTCGTAATTCAACCTTTGTGGATATTGTATATAATCGGTCAAACTTTGGACAATTGAATGACTTAAATGAATTTCTTTTCTGATTAAATAACGATAATATGTCTTTTAATATATGGTCTGATTCATATATCCATTGTTTTCGCTTTAGATAATAACTAAACTCAGGAGTTAATTTCACATCTTCAATAAAAATTGGAACAATTGTTTTATTCAATCCATGAGCATTATCGATTTCATTTAAAACATCCTCGGACTTAAGTGAATTATTAGAAATAAAAACAAGAATAATATCTGCCCCTTGAATTCCTTCCATTATAGCTCTTGCATATGGAGTACCAGGGACTATGTTTCGAGGCGCTATCCAGCACTTAAGGCCTTCTTTCTCTAAAGAAGTACAGACCTCAAATGGGAAATAATCTTTAGATGAATAACTTATAAATGCATCGTGCTTCATAATGATTTATCTATTTAGTTCGGGTTAACAATATCATAGCCGAGGCGACGGACGAGGCGGAGGGTGTTCATGGCCATCAGGCGGTCGTATTCTTTTTCGCTATCGGGGAGTTGGGCATATGGTATCAGGTCAGGATGCTGCTTCTTGGCATCATCGCGGACCGGTCCATAGGTCCAGCCCTCATCCATTCGGGCACGTGCCCAGATATCATGTGCATTTTCAGCTATCGCTTCGGTCAATTCTTCAAGATTTGCATCAAGATCAATGTCATCCACATTGATTGGCTGTGGGTTATAGCCGCCGACATACTGCGAGGCCGTTACCATATAATTACCGCTGCTCTTCCATGCCTTTAAAAAAGCTTCCTTTTCAATGACCTCTTCCAATAGTGTATCAAGATTAAGATACGTGATAGACCCATCATCTTCCACGTCCGTTATGTAAATCGCATGATACGATGGATTCTTGCCTTCTTGAACATCTTCCAATATATTCCGATCAATAATGGCAATAACCTGCTGATTATCATTCAGAGACTCATCGAGTTCATGTAGGGTGGAGTCATATTTGCGTTTTACATAAAGTCCCTTCAATTCAAGAAGTTTTCCAACCGAATGTAAAGGCGTCCCTTCTTCCCTCACCCAATTGTTCGCTTTTGCAGTTTCAAGAAGCGACCAATTGTCTATGTCAAAATCAAGATTTTGAAGTATAAAAACTTCACATTCAAATGAACATAAATTCTCGGAATTAGAAGCCGCAAGAGCATACATCGGAAGTATCTTTCGCTTTTCAGCATCGATTTCGGCATCAATCTGAGGGGAAAGAGCAAGTATCTCCGACAGTTCGCCATCGGAGTCCATGGCTGACAAAACATCGTTAGCCTCCTCAAGATTCACATTGCCATCAAGAAAAGCTGCAATTTGCTCATCAGTTATATTGTTATAGTTATCGCCCATAGCTATAATATTTAGTTGCAACGCGTGCGAAAGCCGCCATTGCACGTTTTTTTATGTTGTATAGATTGTCCACAGTCACACCGATTTCGGCGGCATACTTCTCCGGTTCCATATCCTCAAGGACAAGGTGACGGATTACATCCGCGTAACGCCGGTTTGCCATCTGACTAAGCAATATCTCCACATCCATTTTTTGAGATACTGTCCTGACTGTGTCAACCATTCTGTCAGTGTCATGCTTCTCATAAAGAGGTTCTTTGGATGTGTCATCTATCATCGAATCACGATGGCGTATAAAGAACCGGGTAGCGACTACTTTCAGCCACTGATATATCGAACTGCGGAACTGAAACTGACGCAGCTTTGCTCCGTCATTCTCAAGCATATATTCGTAAAGCTCGCTGACCATCTCATCATATTCAACCGGATAGTTGAACACAAGCCGCATAATGGCTGTCAGGAGCGGTCGGCACTTGACGAAGAAGAATTGATGCGTGACTCGGTTGTCACGTTCGATCAGCCCTTGTATTATCTCCTGATCACTCATGTATGAATTTTATTCCTAAGATGAAATCCGAAACGTTGCAATCGAAGCTTCGAACATCTTCCTTCAAATCTTTCCAGTCCTTTAGACAATTATGCAGACACTTAACTTCGTCTTTATCATTGTCATATACATACCCCAGTATTTCGTGCGAGGCATTCCAACGGAGATGTTCGGTCTGTGCAATCGTGATTGCAATTCTATTGATTCTTTCGATCACCTCCTCACCTCTTGGCCATATATACTTTGTGGTGTAGGGGGTTCTTGTCAACTTTGAGAACTCGAAATTCTCAAGCTGACATCCTTTAAGAGCCCGCTCTTTCAGGATTCTTTTAGTTTCCTCATGGAGGCTGTTTGCAATATCCTGAGATTCTTGTCGGCGAATCATTGCAATGCCGAAATAAGTAGGTGAATAGCCGCCCTCATGAAGCATGGCCTTGTTGTGTCTGTCATCCCAATAAGTCGTTTTGACTTCTTTGCCGGGTTCTGTCGTCATAACGTATTTCTCGTAATACTTACGAGCTTTCTGCTCTAACGCATCAGCAATGATATTGTCGTATGTAAACGTAGTCTTATCAAGACCGAATATATATATGGGCTTTTTAATCGATTTCCCATTTTTAATCTCGGTTTGGTTGAGTCTGTTTCCTTTTTTGTCGGCAGGCGATTTTTCATAAGCCGCCCATAGACGATTGTAATGCTCAGCTATACGCCAAATATGACCGTCGTCATCGCTATGAGCACGAACCAAAATACATAAGTTCTCCATACTTCCGCGATAGCGTGCCGCAGTTTTGAAGATTCTGACACCCAATGAAAGGTTAAGCTCGTCATTCTCGGTTGCGACAACCACGTAATTAAGCTTTTGAATCCATTCCTTGGTGAGTTTCTCATAGAATTGGACACTCCGGCAGTCCATCTGATGCAGAGTTATCAGTGATTCGGGATTTTCGCCATCCTTGACAAAAGGCATCGATGGTTTAATCGACGGGGCATTGGCCACAAAAACACCTGCGAGATCCGACATGTCCCTGTCCACTACATCCATGTGAAAATCAGAACGTACAGCGACATCTTCCGTACTTCCAGTCTTCACAAAAGCGCCGAACTCATAAAGAAATCTTACCGCGTCCTGTCCGACTTCACTGAATCCTACCACCAACGCATTAAATACAGTCGAGACAGTGGCATCTTTCTCAACAGTCACAAAGTTTACAGGCAGCAACTCCGGTTTCATTTTGAGCATCTCCACATTTATATGTGACGTATCAACCACTTTTACCTCTATCTTTCCCGACTGAAATTGATCTTCTATCACCCTGTGAACGCTGTTGTAACGGGCGTGGCAGTATAGGAACACTCGACGCTCGGAATCCGTGTCAGGATTGACAAAACCATTTATCGTACTGTCGTTAAGCATAAGGGACACATTATGAAGATTACTCTTTTCATCATCCGAAAGGAACAACATGTGTATCTCTTTACTGGTCTTCTTTTCAAGGATTTTCTTCAGCGATCGCATTTTCAATATCTTTCCTATGATATCAGTATCAGTTCCCTGTACATTTATTTCAGAAAGATTGGTGAATGTTCCGTCTGCCAGACACTTTGTATCCTGTAACCGTGCCAACTCGCCCGTCGGCATAGACAGGAAATCGAATATCCTTGCGAATCCGGTTTTCTCTTCAAGTGTGTCATTATTGTCATTATTGGTTCTGATAATAATTATCCGGTAGCCGACTTTATCCTTACATTTGCCATCAGTATCCTCAGTTTCCTTTTTATAATGATTCTTTATATTTTCGATGAGGTGGTATGACGACTCATTAATGCCCCAGAACACGTATGTTACAGGAAAACTCTTGCCAAATATCGTTGTAACACACCACATACGGATTCGCGACACAATACTGAATCCAAAATATTTAATCAAGAATAGCGTACTTATGACGGCTGCAAGAAAATGTACTAATGCAAAAAAGAATGAATACAACCAGTTTTCGTGAAATGGATTATGTATTTCGCTGACATCACTATCAAAAAGGAAAATTTTGAAGGCATATAGAAGGGCCATAGGCGCGTTTGTGAATAGCGAAATCATTTCACCAGTGCACATGCCTACATCATAGACTAAAAAACCGAGGATGAAAACGATTATGAATCCTAACCTCAATGTCAGTCCGCATTTTTCAAGCCACTTTGCAATTCCCGGTATATTGCCCGTAAACCAAATCGTTGAAAATAATATGACAAATATTATACCTGACAGAATCGCTATTCCCGTCAAAGCAACCAATGTCGAACTGTCATTTGCCGACATCAGAAATTCTATATTGTATCTGTAAAAAGGCGAATCCCAAAAATCAATTAGGTCCATGCTATAATGATTGTGTTTGTGTTGATGATTGCAAAGGTAGCAATAATTAGGAGAATTCAGCAATTTTGGGGGCGATTTGTAAAAATTTGGAGGCGGTGAGGTGGTTTAGTGATAGATTTCATGGCGGAAGTGGGCTCATATATAACAAACGGTGACAATTACACCTAATACTAACAAAACACACTATTGCCGAAATTGCCAAGACGGATCAACGCCGTCTCGGCAATTTAATTTTTAAGGTCTTCTTCAGCGGTTCCGAGCTTGAAGGTGATAGGCAAAAGGTACCATGAGTCTTTATGTTCCTCTTTTATTTTGCCGAGCATAGATTCAGGGAATGTCTTCACGAGGCGAACGACCTCTGCGTCAAGTTCGGGGGTGACTGAACGGATAACTTTAACCTCGCCTATTGAACTGTCCTCGGTTATAAAAAACATCACAACAACCTTCCCCTGTGGACCTTCGCATGAATAGGGATAACGAAGATGTTCGCCCACCCATTTCAACATGGCTGTATCACAACTGAGATATGTAGGCATGACAGCCACTGTATCGCTACAACTGTCAACCGAGGTATGGACAGCAGACACCGTCGTTTCCGCTCCTGTCATGGGTGTCGAAAAGACTGCACAACAAGAGAATACGGATAAAACGATTCCGGCTATAAACCATAACGAATTTCTATTTTTTCTCTTCATCTTTTTCATTTATCTTAGGACTAAGTCGGCTACGTGGCAGACGCTCTGACCCTAATTAACGACCAATATATACGTTAAACTTGTAGGGTCGTGGCATGCCACGGCCGAAGCGAATGAGGTGATTTTAAATCATTTAATGCCTCATTTACCCCGGTTGCGGCGTGCCGCAGCCCTACAATTTGTCTGTATTTTAGGGTGGTGGTGGAGTTGCGGCATCTTGCCGCAACCGGAGGCGGGGCATCACGGTCACAGCTTCACTTGGTGGCCGAGGGAGCGGAGGAGGGGGGCGACGCGGTCGCGGCAGTCGCCCTGGAGGAGGATTTCGCCGCCACGCGACGAGCCGCCGATGCCAAGGCGTTTCTGCAGCTGCGACAGCAGCGCGGCTATCCGGTCGTCGGGCCAGTCGAAGCCAACTATTATGGTGGCCGGCTTGCCTTTGCGGCCTTTGCGCTCATACACAAGGCTGAGTTTCTGAGGCTTGTCAGCCGGTGCAGATTGCGGTTCGTCAGCGGGCTCCTGCTGTGCTTCCTCGGGGTCGCAGGGCAGCTCGTCAGCGAGAGCCGAGAGGGTGTCTTTCCAGTCCATGGCGGTCAGAGTGTGTGATTCAGGGTGTCGGTGTCGAAATCAAACGAGTCGGTCTCCTCGGGGATAACCTCATGGACGCGGCCGAACGACCGCGCTATGGTCGAGAGCATCGACAGGCGCATCAGGTCATCGCCCGAAAGCGACCCGTAGTAGGCAGCCGCCGAGTCGGCATCGAGGTTGTAGGCACGTCGGTAGCTGATGGCCGCGTTGGCAATGTTGTCGTCCTGGTTGGAGGTCTCGGCCAGGCGCATATAGGTCAGCGACAGCATGCCGTAGGCACGCGGGCCCACCGTCGCGCTGTCGGTGCGCGCCAATATTATATCGCATATCTCCTGAGCCGACTCGGTGTCACCCCCTTCGAGGAGCGACTGCGCGTCGACGATGTCATCGACAGTCGACGTGGCGGCGCAGCCCGCGAGCATTATCGCGGGCAACGCTGTAAGCAGGTGTTTCAACGGAGCAAAATTCATAGAAAATCGTGATTATCTTGAGCGTCGGTGATATACATAGGTGTTTCCGTCCTTTGCCACGGTGAGCGTGAGTTCGTCGCAGGCCACCACGCGCCGGCTGTAGCGCGACGCCACTTCGCCGATGAGCGAGCTGTCGCCCTCCCACACGATCGAAGCGGGGTCGAGCACGACCACAAGGCTGTCGCCGTACACGTTCCATTCGCCGTCGACGCTGTAGGTAAGCACCCCCGGGCGTATGGCCCGCAAGGTGCAGGTGGCGTCGTCGCGCAGTTCGTACAGAGGCTCGTCCTCCGAGATTTCCGAGATGTAATAATCGCCCACGAGCGGGCGTGCTTCGTCGGTGAGCTTGTTGCACGAGGCAAGAGCCGCAAGCATGGCGAGCAGAGCCGCCGGGGCCGGAGATAGTCTTCGCGGTAGTTTCATTTCAGGGTAAGTTGGAATGTTTCGGCAAATTGCCGCAGAACAGGGTGGTTTTCTTTCATATGGTTGAACACTTCCGCCTCGTTCCAGGTCCGTGGCGAGGAATCTTCCTCGTTCACTGTGAGGTCGAAATCGACAGAGTCGTTACGCAGGCTGTCACGCAGCCATCCCAGCAGGTCGGGCTTATTGGCGGCCACAATCTCGGCCTGTACCTGGCTGTAGACCGTCAGTCCGAACCGTGTGGCTCCCGGCGTGTGTTCCGGACGCGACACTCGCATTATGTTCACCATCAGGTGGAGTTGCGGGTGACCGATAATATATGCGTCCCAAGCCTTGCCGAGCGCTTCGGTGGTGAACTCCTCGGTTCGCGGAGCACTCGCCGCAGCAGCCGGGGCACTTCCCCGCCCCGCTTGTCCCGTCGAGCCGTCCCCCTTTATCGAAATGCGCTGGCGTCCCGTCTGTGGCGGCCGGGCAGCCGGCTGATGCATTGTGGCGGCCATTGTCACCGCCGGTCGCGCCACTGCGGGCCTTGTCGCTGCCGCCGGTGCGGCTTGCGGCGCCGGTGCGGGTTGCTGGGTCGGTGTTGTTTGCACTTGCGGCTGTGCTTGCGGCCTGGCTATAGGGCGCAGCTTCTGCTTCTGCCCCTCCCCACTGCCGCTTTCATCGGGCGAGGGGCTGCATTGTTGGCATATACGGGCGAGGGTCACCTCGATCAGAAACTGTTTGTTGCCCGCGTCGCGGTAGCGCAAATCCGCATCATTGCAAAGCAGCATTGCGCGGTAGAGCTGCTGCGGGGTGCAGCGTGCCGAATCCTGCGCCAGACGCGCCACCTCGTCGTCAGCCATGTCGAGCAACGCTCGGGTGCCGGGGTCGCGTGCGGCCATCAGGTCGCGGAAATATCCGCCGAGTCCGTTGATAAAGAACTGGGAGTTGAACCCGCGGTCGCGCACCTCCTTATAGATGAGCCACGTGCGCGTCACTTCGCCCGCGAGGAACGCGTCAAGCAGCCGCGAGTACACCGCCTGGTCCAGCTCGTTGAGGTTTTCGATTGTCGAGGCATAAGTGATGTTTCCGCGTGACGACGCGGCCACCTGGTCGAAAATCGAGAGAGCGTCGCGCAGAGCGCCGTCAGCCTTGCGGGCTATCACGTTCAGGGCCTGCGGCTCGAACGTTATGCCCTCCTGCCCTGCCACATATGCCAGATGGTCGGCTATGTCGCCGACGGTAATGCGGTTGAAGTCATAGATCTGGCACCGCGACAGTATGGTGGGAATAATCTTGTTTTTCTCAGTGGTGGCAAGAATGAATATCACATATTCCGGCGGCTCCTCAAGGGTCTTGAGGAAGCTGTTGAACGCGGCGTTCGACAGCATGTGC
>CAZAZA010000029.1:2860-11850 GCA_964489495.1 uncultured Bacteroides sp. | reverse complement strand
GATGATAAACACGCGGTAGCGTCCGAGCGTCGGGGGTGTCTGGGTCTGCTCCACGAGGTTGCGGATGTCGTCCACGCCGTTGTTCGAGGCCGCGTCAAGCTCGATGACGTTCAGCGATGCCCCCTCGTTGAACGAGCGGCACGAGTCGCACTCGTTGCACGCCTCCCCTTCGGGGGTCAGGTGCATGCAGTTGATGGTCTTGGCGAAAATACGCGCGCACGAGGTCTTGCCTACGCCACGCGACCCGCAGAAGAGGTAGGAGTGGGCAAGGCGTCCGGTCTGTATGGCATTGCGCAGCGTGGCGGTGAGTGCCTTCTGTCCGACAACCGACTTGAAGGTCGCCGGCCTGTATTTTCGGGCTGATACTAAATAGTGATCCATTCTTACCGTTGGTTTGTAAATACAAAAATAGCTATTCCCGACAAATGACACAACTTTTTCAGCCGTCAAATGTCATAAATAATAAAGAAAGGATCGATTATGAAACGGCAGCACATAATTATAGCCGCATGCGCGGCGGCCGCAGGCCTCCTTGTTGGTTCCTGCGACATGATGTTGGAGTCGTCCGACCTCACCCCCGGCTACAGCGTGTCGGTGGGTGCCGGCGTGCCGTCGTGGGACTACAATCCCTGGTACGGCGACTGGGGCGACGGCGGCTGGGGCATAGGCTACACCCCCGTGATCGGGCCGCCGCCCGTGGTAGGGCCGCTGCCGTCGCGCCCACACGCTCCGGGACAGCCCGCACGGCCTCTCTACGGGCCGGGGTTCGGGCCGGTCAACCCTCCCGGAGGGGGTATCGTCAACCGTCCCGTCACGCTTCCCGACAACCGCCCCGTATTGCCCGACATCAACGGAAGCAATCCCGGGCCGGTCATCCGTCCCTCCGTGCCGTCGCGTCCGTCAGCTCCCGGCCAGCGTCCGTCGACGGGCCAGCGTCCCGTGCAGCCGCGCTGACCGGTTGCCTTACAGCTCAGCGTACCGACTGCCTGGCCAGTGCGTCGCGCATCTCCCTCTCGCGTTCGGCGTCCCAGTACTTGCAGTCAAGTTCGAAGAACACCGACGTATATGGCAGCGTCAGCTCTGTCTTCACTATCATCACGCGGTAGAGCTTGCTCACCGTGTCGAGCCTCAGTATCAGGTCTTCATGAGGCAGATAAGCCACCTCGTCGGCTGCGTCGCCTAACGCCGCACGCATTTCCTTGCGGTAAGCCTCGATTCCCGGACAGAGCTTCTCGTTGAGCACCTGCTGCTCCGAGTCCTGATATACGTGGGCGAACACATGGTTCGACTCCTTTATCATCCCTGCCACCTCGGCGGCTACTTCGGCAAAACTGCCCGGCAAATACAGCGTGGCTACGCCGGGATTGGTCTGCAGCGGATAAGCCTTGTCGGTGACCACTATCCAGTTGCGGTGTCCTAACAGCGGCATCTGCTCGCGCAGGACTTTCTTCCATTCGTTCATATCGTTGATATTTTAATTAAGGTTGGTTCAATGTATTCGGCCTCATTTTCCTGAACGCCAGACGCTGCACGATGAGCGCGGCGACAATCACGGCTAAACCTGTCACCACCCACGTGACGGGGTATATCGCCAGAAGAGTCTCAAAACTGTTGTCGATGCTGCGGAACATGTACACCCAGCCCAGCCGCAGCACACACGTGCCGAATATGGTGAGCAGCATAGGCGTCATCGAGTAGCCCAGGCCGCGCATATATGACCCGGCTATCTCATAAGTGCTTGCGAGCCATTGATAGAGCAGGACGGTGTGAAACCTCACCGAGGCATAGTGGGCCACTTCGGGGTCGGTGGTGAACACTCTTATGCATGAATTCTCGCCCCACACTATCAGCAGGTTGGCCATGCCGCAGAATATCACGCTGCACGCCATGCATATCAAGGCCACGCGCCGGCAGCGGGCCGGCTGTCCCGCCCCGTAGTTCTGTCCGGTAAATGCTATGGTGGCCGCGCAGAACGCCACCACTATATAATAGCAGTACGATTCGTAGGTAAGTGCGGCGGCCGAACCCGCAATGGCTTCGGAGCCGAACCGGTTGATCGACGACTGTATGAATATGTTCGAGATCGAGAACACCATTCCCTGCAGTCCGGCCGGAATGCCTATCCGGAGCATCTTGTGGAAATCCGCCCCCGAAAACGCCCACCGGCGCGGGTCGACGGTGACGGGGTCGGGCTCGCGCATCAGGAACACCAGCAGTATGGCCGCATTGACGCCGTTTGATATCACCGTGGCCCATGCCACGCCGTCGACGCCCCAGCCGCCCACGGCCACAAACGCCCAGTCGAGCACCAGGTTGCACAACGTCGCGACCAGCAGCGCGTAGAACGGCTTCTGGGTGTCGCCCACGCTGCGCATGATCGCCGAACCGAAATTATACACCATCATGAACGGCATGCCGCAGAAATAGATGCGCAGATAGCGCGTGGCCAGCGGGAGCACTTCCGGCGGCGCGCTCATAGCCTCAAGTATCGGGCGCGCCAGCGTCGTGCCCATCACGAGAAGGATCGCCCCCGACAGCAGTGCCACGGCCATCACCGTCGACACCGACCGGCGCACCGCGCCGAAATGCCGCTGTCCCAGATAGTTGGCAATAACGACATTTGCGCCGACGGCAATACCTAAGAACAGGTTCACCATTATGCTTATCACAGGCCCGTTGCTGCCCACGGCGGCTATGGCGCTGCTCGTTGAATAGCGGCCTATCACGGCCACGTCGACCGCGTTGAACGACTGCTGCAGGATGCCGCTCGCTATCAGAGGCAGGGCGAACACAATTATTTTGCCCGCAAGCGGCCCGTGCAGCATATCCACCTGGTGACGGGCGTCAGCACGATTTCCCATACAACATGTTTTGTTACACTATGACATTTGAGGCTGTATCCGGCTCGAATTCTTCCGCGAGAGCGTCGAAACGCGCCGCCGACTCCGCGCCGTGGCGCGCCACCGAGGCCCTGGCCTTGCCGAACGGCTTCTCGGAATGGTCGTGACAGCCTTTCGAAAAAAACTTATCGGCATAGCACACCAGCCGCTCCAGCTGCGTGGCGGGCATATAGTCGCCGTCTTCGGGCAGGGGCAGCTGCTGGCTGCGTATATCCCCGGCCGTCAGGCCCACGCCGGTGTGCGTCTGAGCCACACGCGCCGTCTCCTCCGAAAATCCCTCGCGGAGCAGCAGCTCGGCCCCGAGTATGCCGTGGCGTATATACGGCTCCGTCCCCCGGCACTCTATCGATGGGGCAGCGGTCATAAAGATGCCTATGTCGTGGAGCATCGCGGCCTCCTCCACCAATGCGGGGTCGAGTGCCAGGCCGCGCCGGCGCATAAGGCCGAGAGCCTTGTCGGCCACGGCCCGGCAGTGGCCGATATAAATATCCCGCAGGCGGCTGCCTGCGGGATAATATTTGTCAATCACCGTTTGCCAGTCATGGCGGGTGCTATGGTTCATATTCAGTCGACTATTACGTTCCAGCCATGCACGTCGGGCTCTTCGCCGAGACGTATGGCCGACAGTTTGTTGTAGAGGGCGGTGCTCACCGGGCCGGGCTTGCCGTCCTTCGACACCACGTACTTGCGTCCAGTGTCGAGATCGTCGATCTCGCCCACGGGCGATATGACGGCAGCCGTGCCGCATGCGCCGGCTTCCTGAATGCGTTCGAGTTCGTCGACGGTTATGTGGCGCTGCTCCACTTCGATGCCCATGTCGCGTGCCAGCTGCATCAGGCTCATATTGGTCACCGACGGCAGTATCGAGTCGCTGGCCGGGGTAATGTATTTGCCGTCCTTGATGGCGAAGAAATTGGCCGGGCCGCACTCGTCGAGATAGAGCTTGTCCTTCGGGTCGAGGTAGAGCACTGCCGAGTAACCGAGCGAATGCGCCTTCTCGCCGGCGCTGAGGCTCGCGGCGTAGTTGCCGCCGACCTTCCAGCGGCCGGTGCCGCGCGGTGCGACGCGGTCATACTCGCGCATAATGCATATGTTTGTCGGTTTGAACCCTGTTTTGAAATAAGGTCCGACAGGGGTGACCAGTATCATGAACAGATACTCGTCGGCCGGCGACACGCCCACGCGCGCGCTCATGCCTATTTCGAGAGGCCGGATATAGAGCGACGCACCGCTGCCGTAGGGGGGCACGAAACGCTCGTTGAGTTTCACGGCCATTTTCACCATCTTCAGGAACAGTTCTTCGGGAACCGGCTCCATGAGAACGCCCTTTGCCGACTCACGCATGCGAGCACCGTTGGCGTCGGGCCTGAAAATGCGGATTTTGCCATCGGCTCCTCTGAAGGCTTTGAGGCCTTCGAAGATCTCCTGGCCATAATGCAGGGCTGTGGCGGCTATGTGCATCTCCACCTTGTCGGAGGTTGAGATTTCTATGTCGCCCCACTTGCCGTCGCGGAAATAGCAACGCACATTATAGTCGGTCGGGTAGTAACCGAACTTCAAGTTTCCCCAATCAATATCGGGGGTCTCTGTGTTAGGTTCGTTATTCATTTGAATCCAGTTATAGTCAGCTACAAAATTAGCACAAATTCCTATAACGGCGAATATTTCATAGCAAAAAAGTACGCCAAAGTGTTAAAATAAAAAAATGATTGGAAATTATTGTGATAATTGCTGAATTTGTATTAACTTTGGCGGCATAAAATTTTTCAATTACCAATAATTATCAATTCATGAAAAAACATTTACTCTCGCTTCTCGCAGTCGCAGCAGTGTCGGCAGGAGTTGCCCAGGCCGCTGCTCCCAACATGGCTGTGGAAGTAAATCCGTACAGTGCCGCATCGACGGGCTACCGCATCAGCATCCCCGAAAGCTTTATGACCGAGAACGACGCAACAACCTTAAATGCCTATGAGTACGAAAAGTCGTTTACAATGGCTACCTGGTTCAAGTGCGACAACGCTTCCGGCCTCGGAGTGCTTATGGGACACCGCGCCCAGGAACATGACAACGACAACGGTTCTTTTATAACCATGGTAACCGCCGGCGGCAAACTTATGGTAAAAGCTGGCGCTACGGAAGATTATAACACCACCGTTGAAGACGTTACTTTCGAGCCCGGCACATGGTATTTCGTAGTCATGTCGTATGACGCCGACACCAAGACTGCGAAGACCTATGTAAACGGCGAATGTGTCGAGGAACACGCATTCACTACCGCCCTCAGATTCTTCGGCGACGATCCCTGCATCCTCGCGCTCGGCGGACGTGAGTTCGACGGAGCTTTCGACGAATACATGTTCTGGGATCGCGTACTGACTGACGAAGAGGTTGTCACCGCATCAGTGAAACCTCAGTCGGTTGAAGGCATCGTTCTGCACTACGACTTCAACAACGTTATCGAAGGCACCACTTCACAGTTTGCCAATATCGCCGGCGGCGAGCAGGCCGACGTGGTTGCTACCCTCAAGAGCTGGACAAGAGGTTCAGGATGGGAAGCATACGTAAGCATCAACGTTGGCGGCGAAACCGAGCCCTCTCTCGTAGAAGGCCGCGAAATCCCCGTCGACTACGACTGCAGCTCTCTCGGCACACACTCTCGCTCAGATCGCGCTGTAACAGGTATGACGATTTCCGATGGCAGCAACACATATGAACTGACCGGTATCCAGACTTCGTCACCTTACGACATCTATGTTGACAAGAGCGACGTTGTGTTCGAAACAACCCCGGGAGCAACAATCACCATCGACCCAGAGTCAAACGCATCATGGATGCACTCTTACATCTATGTCGACTGGGCAAATGACGGATTCTCCTACACCACCCCGGCCGACTACCTCGACATCGATCCTGAAGCCGGAGTTGCCGAACAGTACAAACTTCGTCCCGGCGTAGACCTGATGGCTTACACACGTTGGTGTCCGTCAAGCAACGAATTATATTGGTATGACACCAATGGCTATGTTGGCCAGAATACCGGCGGCAACAATATCCATGACTGGAATCTCACCGACCCTGTTTCATTCACTATCCCCGAAGACACAAAACCGGGCACATACCGTGTACGCTACAAGAGCGCATGGAATCAGCTTGACCCCAACGGTGTTCCTGACATCCAGCTCGGCAACACCCTTGCAAGTGACGGCGGCTGCATTGTAGACTTCGTCATCGAGGTTAAAAAAGCCGAAGAGCGTCCCGAAGGCAAGCTCAAAATCACCGCAAACATCGACGGCGATGGCTCGGGTATCGTACAGTACTATAAATTGGGAACAACCGAATACCTTGAACTTGACACATGGGTAGATCCTTATTTTTATTGGGTTGAAACTATTGCCGATGAGGATAGCAAAATCTCAGCCATCAGCTATTATTACCACCAAAATAACGACTTTATGGACGTAACAAAATGGATAAGTGAAGATGGCAAGACGATCAAATCCAGAGTTCAGCTTACTGACGATTTTGAGGTAAACGTTACTTTCACCAAATCCGTTTCGATCGACGCCGTTGGTGTTGACACCGAGGCTCCTGCCGAATACTATAACCTGCAGGGTGTTCGCGTTGACAGCAACTCACTCGTTCCCGGCATCTATGTTCGCCGCAGCGGTGACAAGGCTGTAAAAGTACTTGTAAAATAATCGTAAAACCACATCATCCATAGTCGACCCGGCCCCAGGCGCCGGGTCGATTTGTTATATAGGCTATGATACGAATCGACATCGAAGGAGCCGTACAAGGCGTAGGATTCCGTCCGACGGTCTACCGTGCGGCCACTAACGCCGCGCTGACCGGGGCCGTGGCCAACGCCGTCGACGGCGTTCACATCTACCTGTATGCCTCGCGTCCCGAGGCGGAACGGCTCGTTGGGTCGATCCGCCGTCTGTTACCCCCGGCCGCACGCATCGACCGTGTGACTTTCGCCGAATGCGAGCGCTTTCCCGACGACGTTCCGACTGATAGCTTCGCCATACTCCGTAGCGACAACCGTGGCAGTCGCCCCACCGACGTGAGCCCCGACATAGCCATATGCGCCGACTGCCTTGACGACATACGCCGGCACCCGCGCCGCATAGGCTATCCCCTGACCAACTGCACCAACTGCGGGCCCCGGTTCAGCATCATACGCGCCCTCCCCTACGACCGGGCCTCGACGTCGATGGCACTTTTTGACATGTGCGGCGACTGCAGCCGTGAATACCACGACGCGCTCGACCGCCGTTTCCACGCCCAGCCTGTCTGCTGCAACCGGTGCGGCCCGGTCTACGACCACGACGACCCCGCCGGGCTATGCGCCCGCCTGCTTGCCGGGGGCGAACCGGTGATCATTAAAGGCATAGGCGGCTACAACCTGCTGTGCGACGCCCGCCGCGCCGACACCGTCGGCCGGCTGCGCCGCATCAAGTCAAGGCCGCGCAAGCCGTTCGCCGTGATGATGCCGTCACTGGGCACAGCGCGCGCCTACGTCGACCTGTCGGCCGACGAACAGGCGACGCTTGCCTCATGGCGCGCACCCATAGTGATCGCGTGTCGCAAGGGCCTGCCCCTCCCCTCGGTCCTGGCCCCCGGCTGCCACACATTGGGGGTAATGCTCCCCTACATGGGGCTGCACCATATGATAGCCCGGCTGCTGCCCGACATGCCCCTTGTGGTGACAAGCGTCAACCTTCCCGGACACCCCATCATTACCGACGACGATGCGGCTCGCGACTACGGGCGGCGGCACGGCATAACCGTCGTGGGCTACAACCGCGCCATCGTCAACCGGCTCGACGACTCGGTGGTGCGCCACGCGGGAGGCCGTACGCTCATCTACCGCCGGTCGCGCGGCTATGTGCCCGAGCCGCTGCACACCGCCGTGTCATGCGACGGACTGATAGGCACCGGTGCCGACATCACGTCGCAGTGGGCGTTCGGCCGCGGCAGCGACATCATCCAGAGTCCGTATATAGGCTCGCTTGACGGCGGCGGTGGCGAGGATGCGCTCCGCGAGTCGATCGACCGTCTGCTCAGCCTCTACCGCGTCGTCCCGCGCCGGATTGTGGTCGACGCTCATCCACGTTATGTTTCCTCCGACATAGGGCGGCAGCTCGCGTCGCGGACCGGAGCAAGTGTATCGGCCATGTGGCACCATCATGCCCACGCCGTCAGCGTGATGGCCGACAGAGGACTGTCCGGCACCGAACTCGCCCTCGTGCTCGACGGCACCGGGGCCGGCCCCGACGGCACGGTATGGGGGTCGGAACTCATCGAATGTACACCGGTCGACTTCGAGCCGGTGGCCCACGGCTGCGCCTTGGCGATGCCGGGGGGCGATGCCGCCTCCCGCGAGCCATGGCGGATGGCCGTATCGGCCCTGCTGGCGGTCGACGGCAGTCTGCAGCGGCTTCCCGCCGCTTTGCGCAGCGAAGTCGGCGACGAGGCCGTGCGCATAGTCGCCGCCATGGTGTCGCGTGGTGTCAATTCGCCGGCAAGCCGTGGAGCAGGCAGGCTGTGGGACGCGGTGTCGGCCCTGCTCGGGGTAGCATACCGCAACGGCTACGAGGCCGAAGCCCCGATACTTCTCGAACAACTGGCCCGGTCGGCGTGGCCTGCATCCCATTACCCCCTCGACCCGAATGACCCGTTGTCGGCGCGGTCGCTGCTCGGGGGAGTGATTGCCGACATCGCGGCGGGCGCCGACCCGGCAGTCGTGGCGGCGCGGTTCCACGCCACCTACGCCACGGCATGGGCCGGCGTAATCGTCGCCGAGGCACGCCGCCGGGGGCGCACGCGGCTCCTTTGCAGCGGGGGCGTGATGCAGAATGCCCTGCTCGTCGAGGCCCTTGACGGGCTACTCTCTGACCAGGGCATCGAACTTGTCCTGCCGACCGGCACGCCGGTCAACGACGCCTGCATCGCCGTCGGCCAGGTTTACCACGCGGCGGCTCGCCGCTCAATGCACAATGCCTGATGCTCAATGCCTAATGCTCAATGCACAATGCCTAATGCTCAATGCACAATGCCTAATGCTCAATGCACAATGCCTAATGC
>CAZAZA010000029.1:0-2760 GCA_964489495.1 uncultured Bacteroides sp. | reverse complement strand
TCAATGCACAATGCCTAATGATATCAGCCATGGGATACCGGACGTTCGGGCCGAACGTCCCTACATGCATGTGGATAAATAAGCGAATTTATCCATTACGCATTGGGCATTACGCATTGGGCATTACGCATTACGCATTGGGCATTGGGCATTACGCATTGGGCATTAGGCATTAGCTCTTGACGTTTTGCATTTCGACCAGGCGGGTGTAGTAGCCGTCGAGGCCGATAAGCTCGTCGTGGGTGCCGCGTTCGACTATGCGGCCCTCATGCACCACACATATCATCGTCGCGTTGCGTATCGTCGACAGACGGTGGGCAATCACCAGCGTCGTGCGGTCGCGCATCAGCCGCTCAAGGGCCTCCTGCACCAGCTTCTCGCTTTCGGAGTCGAGAGCCGACGTAGCCTCGTCGAGTATGAGTATCGGAGGGTTTTTCAGTATCGCCCGGGCAATCGACAGACGCTGGCGCTGTCCGCCCGACAGGCGGCAGCCCCGGTCGCCGATATTGGTGTTGTAGCCATCCTCGGTGGCCATGATGAAATCGTGGGCGTTGGCTATGCGGGCGGCGCGCTCCACGTCGGCCTGCGTGGCGTTGTCCACGCCGAACGCTATATTGTTGAATATGGTGTCGTTGAACAGTATCGCCTCCTGGCTTACCGTTCCCATCAGCGACCGCAGGTAGGTCACATCCATCTCCCGCAGATCCACGCCGTCGATTTTCACCGAGCCGCTGTCCACGTCATAGAACCGTGGCAGCATGTCGGCGATCGTCGACTTTCCGCTGCCGCTCTGTCCCACCAAGGCCACCGTCTGGCCCGGTGCAATCTCAAACGACACGTCGCGCACCACGTCGCCCGTCTCCTTGTTGTAGGCAAACGACACCCCGTCGTAAGTCACCCGGCCGCTGAAAGGCTCGGGCCGCTCGGGGCGAGCCGGCGACTGTATGGGGTTGGTGGCCGAAAGTATCACGTCGACGCGCTGCAGCGACGCCATTCCCTTCTGAATGGCATAGGCGGCCTTCGAGAGGTCCTTGGCCGGATTGATCACCGAATAGAATATTATCATATAGTAGATGAAGCTCGGAGCCTCGATCGACGAATGCCCCGACAGTATCAGCGCTCCGCCGAACACCAGCACAATCGAAATGGTGACCGTGCCGAGGAATTCGCTCATCGGGTGGGCCAGCGACTGGCGGCGTGCCACGCTGTTGCTCATGTCGTAGAAAGTCTGTGTGCCCCGGTGGAAACGCGAGTCGACCTTGCGCTCGGCGTTGAACGCCTTGATCACGCGTAGCCCCCCGAGGGTCTCCTCGATCTGGCTCAGCAGGCTTCCCCACTGCTGCTGCAGGGCGAGCGACTTACGCTTCAGGTGCTTGCCCACGCGCCCCATGATCATGCCGGCCACAGGCAGCAGCAACAGCACAAACAGGGTTAGCTGCCAGCTCACCACGATCATCATCACCAGGCAAGCCACAATCATAACCGGGTTTTTGAAAATCATGTCGAGCGAGGCCATCACCGAATTCTCGATCTCGGCCACGTCGCCGCTCATACGCGCCATCACGTCGCCCTTGCGTTCGGCCGAAAAAAAGCCGATCGGCAGCGACACAATCTTGTCGTACATAGCGTTGCGAATGTCGCGCACAATGCCCGAGCGGAGCGGTATGATGAAATAGCTGCCCATATAGGTGGCCCCCGTCTTCAGGGCGGTCATCACCACGAGCGTCAGGGCCAGCAGGGCGAGGGTGGCCGTCGGGCCCCATGCGGCGATCGCCTCCTGGGTCCAGTAGTAGAAATTGTTTATGGCCACGTCTTTCAGCGAAGCGTCGCCGAGATGCATATAATGGTAGCCCGTCTCGCGTATCTTGAAGAGCATTTCGAGTATCGGTATTATGACCATGAAAGAGAAGAGGGTCAGGAATGCCGCCAGGAAATTGAAGATAATGCTCAGGGCCAGGTATTTTCTGTAGGGAGGTACGAAGCGGCGCAGCAGCGCCATGAAATCATTCATAACCGTGAAGTGGTTGTTGGCAAAGGGTGTGTCTTGAAAAAGTCAGGGCGGAGAATGCGGCATTGCCCGCAACTTCTCCGCCTTGACGCATGGGTTTATGTGTTTGCCGGATTATTTCTTTCCGGAGAGCTGTTCGCGCAGTTCGGCCAGAGCCTCGATGTCGCCGAGAGTGGTGCGTTCGAGCGGTGCGTTCAGAGCCGGAGCCTCTTCGTGGGCTGCGCCCTGGTTGCCGCCACGGTTGCCACGGTTGCGGTTACGGTTGCTCTTGCGCTCGGCACGTTCTGCCGACTTGTTGTCGTCTTCGAATATGCGGCTGTGCGAGAGGATGATGCGCTTGCTGTCCTTGTTGAACTCGATCACCTTGAAGTTGAGCTTCTCGTCAACCTTAGCCTGCGAGCCGTCTTCCTTGACGAGGTGCTTGGGTGTTGCGAAGCCTTCTACGCCGTAGGGGAGAGCAACGACAGCGCCCTTCTCGAGCATTTCAACGATGGTGCCTTCGTGAATCGAACCAACGGTGAAGATGGTCTCGAATACATCCCAGGGATTTTCTTCGAGCTGCTTGTGACCGAGGCTGAGGCGACGGTTGTCCTTGTCGATGGCGAGGACTTCGACTTCGATGTCGTTGCCAACCTGTGTGAACTCGCTGGGATGCTTGATCTTCTTGGTCCACGAGAGGTCGGAGATGTGGATGAGGCCGTCAACGCCTTCTTCGATTTCAACGAATACGCCGAAGTTGGTGAAGTTGCGCA
>CAZAZA010000028.1:0-30395 GCA_964489495.1 uncultured Bacteroides sp. | reverse complement strand
CGACACAAAAACCGGTCGCCCTGTACGCGTGGCTGCTCTCAAAATACGCGCAACCAGGCTGGCGCATCCTCGACACCCACCTCGGCAGCGGCAGTATAGCCATAGCCTGCGAGTTGCTCGGGTTCGATCTGCTCGGCATAGAGCTGGACCCCGTCTACTATGAGGCCGCAAAAAAGAGAATACTGGATTATCACAACGAACAAAGACTATTCGGAAAAACAATAAAATCATCAGGAAATGGACAGACAGAGATATTTTGACCTCCTGAAGAGGGCCGCGGCCCTGAGGGAGGAGGCCGACGCGCTGACGGAAGAGGCGGCGGCCATGATCGAGTTCAAGCGCTTCAAGGGCTGCGGGCCTGAAAAAGTGATCACCGACATAGGGGTCGCCCTGCGGTGGCACGGCGAGGAGCTGTCGCCGTGCGAGGTGGACGAGCTCGTCCGCGACCAGGGATTCATAACGCCATACGACTTCTGACCATGGACGGGAACGAGACAGGATCAGGCCGGAAGACCGTCCGATTCGAGATGGCCACGGCCCACAGCCGCATGTCGAAGCACTGGAAGACGAGGCTGTGGACGTGGCCGGAGCTGGTGGAGCGGTGCTCGCAGACGACCCGCACGGCGGAGACCGTGACCGAGTTCGCCCGCATGACCAAGGAGGAGCAGGCCGCGGTCAAGGACGTGGGCGGCTTCGTCGGGGCGAGGCTCGCGGGGAACGTGCGGCGCAAGGGGGCTGTGCTCCAGCGCACGCTCGTCACGCTCGACCTCGACTACGCCGTGCCGGGGGTGTGGGACGACTTCACCCTGAACTACGGGTGCGCGGCCATGGCCTACAGCACCCACAAGCACACGCCCGACAAGCCGAGGCTCAGGCTCGTGATCCCCGTGAGCCGGCCGATGCTGCCCACGGAGTACGCCCCAGTGTGCCGCAGGATCGCGGACACCGTGGGCATCGACATGTTCGACCAGACATCCTACGAGCCGGAGCGCCTTATGTACTGGCCGTCGACACCGAAGGACGGCGAATACTTCTTCAGGGTGCAGCAGGGGGCGCCGCTCGACGTGGACGCGGTGCTCGCCTCCTACGCCGACTGGCACGACGCGTCCGAGTGGCCGACGGCTGCCAGGGAATGGCAGCGCGTGCCTAAGGTGACCGACGAGGCCCGGCGCGAGATGGAGAAGGCCGGCGACCCCACGCTCAAGCCGGGCGCGGTCGGCGCGTTCTGCCGCACCTACGGCATCAAGGCCGCCATGGAGAAGTTCCTGCCCGGCGTCTACAAGCCGGCCGGCCCCGGGCGCTACACCTACACCGGCGGCCACACGTCGGCCGGCGTGGTGTGCTATGAGGACAAATGGATCTACTCGCACCACGACACCGACCCGTGCTCGAAGCAGCTGGTGAACGCCTTCGACATGGTGCGCCTCCACCTCTACGGCCTGCAGGACACGGGGTCGAGGGCGCAGGCCGTCAACAAGCTGCCGTCGTACGACCGGATGGTGCGCATGGCCACCGACGACCCGGACGTGAAGCGCCTGATGCTCCGCGAGCGCCGGGAGGCCGCGGCCTCGGACTTCGACGGCCTGCAGGCATATAAGGACAAAGATCCGGGGAATGGCCCGGGCGCCGGCGAGCCCGACGACGCCTGGAAGTGCGGACTGGAGATGGTGCGCAACTCCGACCGCGCCCAGAGCACCATCGCCAACGCCGAACTGGTGCTGTCCAACGACCCGGACGTGGGCGGGCGGCTGTACTACGACCTGCTGCGCCGCAACGTGTGCGTCGAGGCCCCGGGGTTCCCGTGGAACAGGACGGCTCACGCATGGGACAACGGCGACGAGTCGAACATGCGCGGGTTCCTCGAAAAGGCCTACGGCATCGCCGGCCGCGAAAAGATCCGCGACGCGGTGGAGATCGTGGCCACGCGCCGCCAGCGCCACCCCATCCGCGAGTACCTGCAGTCGCTGCGGTGGGACGGCCGCCCGAGGGTGGAGCGGCTGCTTGTCGACTACCTCGGGGCGGAGGACAGCGCGTACACACGCGCCATCACGCGCATCCACCTGTGCGCGGCCGTCGCCAGGGTCATGACCCCGGGCACGAAGTACGACTACTGCCTGATGATCGCCGGGCCCCAGGGCTGCGGCAAGTCGACACTCGTGGCCATACTCGGCGGCGAGTACTACAAGGACTCCCTCACCTCGATGGACGGCAAGGAGGCCATGGAGCAGGTGGCGGGCACGTGGATGATAGAGCTGTCGGAGCTGTCGGCGATGAACCGCAGCGAGGTCAACACCATCAAGCAGTTCATCACCTGCCGCGTCGACGAGTTCCGGCCGGCCTTCAAGCCGGTGAAGGAGACCGTGCCGCGACAGTGCGTGTTCTGGGGCACGACCAACGACCAGCACTTCCTGCGCGACGAGACCGGCAACCGCCGTTTCCCCGTCGTGCCGGTCGACCCGGAGAAGGCGGTCAAGGGCCCCCGGTGGTTCGACACCCTGGCATCGGAGCGCGACCAGGTGTGGGCCGAGGCCTACGCCCTGTGGCAGGGGGGCGAGCGGCTCTACCTGCCCGACGACCTGCAGCAGACCATGGCCGACACCCAGCGCAGCTTCGAGGACTCGGACGACGACCCGCTGATGGCCGCCCTCGAGGTGTTCGTCGACACCCCGCTGCCGGTGTGCTGGGACAGCTACAACCTCGGCGCACGCCGGGGGTATATGATGAACGCCACCGACGACCCGATGTTCCGGGGGACGGAGCTTCGCGACCGCGTGTGCCCCGCCGAGTTCCTCTGCGAGCGCATGGGCCTCGACATGACCAGCCGCGAGTTCAGGCCGCTGGCGAGGAAGGTCGCCCTGCACCTGAGAAAAATGGGCTGGGAAGGACCGCGAAATTCCCGACATGTGATGAGGCTCTACGGGACTCAAAAGACATATTTTAGACCGTCAGAGGGTAATGTCGAAAGCAGCCTATTTGACAATGTCGACAAGTCAGAAGATGACAACCTATAGCGTGAGTCATACACAAAACGTCAACTATGTCGCTCCGTTCACACTTCCGTTCACACTTCCGTTCACACTTTAAATCTATGAGAATAATTAGATTATATATATTGTGAACTATGTGAACTATAAAATAGCCTATAGAGTATAAAAGCAAGTAGTAAAAAATAAAACACATGTAATAACTGTAAGGGGTATATATCTACGCGTGTGTGCGCGTTCACATCGTTCCCCGAACACAAAAAGATAGAGGATATGGACAAACGACAGATAGAGGCTCTGACACGCCACTCGGAGGTGTCGGAGAAAGAGATAGAGAAATACCTGGCGAAACGCGCTGCCGCCCTCGGGCTGCCGTGCCTGAAGTACGCCAACGCCAACGCCGCCGGCTACCCGGACCGGCTGGTGCTGCTGCCCGACGGGCGCGTGGTCTGGGTGGAGCTGAAGTCGAAGGGGCGCAAGCCGACGAAGCAGCAGCTCGTCCGGCACCAGGAGCTCAGGCAGGCGGGCCACACGGTCTACGTGTGCGACTCGCGGGAGGCCGTCGACAACGTTATCGCGGACATTCAGCGGGAGGGACAGCGATGAGGTACAACGCCTACCCGTACCAGGAACGGGCGACACAGTGGCTTCTGGACAAGCCTCACAGCCTCCTGGCACTCGACATGGGCCTCGGCAAGTCGGTGATCACGCTGACGGCCATCCGCGCCCTCATCGACGACTGCGAGATCGAGAAGGCCCTGGTCGTCGCCCCGAAGAAGGTGGCCGAGACCACGTGGACCTCGGAGGCCGGCAAGTGGGACCACCTGAGGTCGCTGCGCGTGGTGAAGGTCCTCGGCACGGAGCGCCAGAGGCTCGAGGCGCTGGCCGGGGACGCGGACGTGTACGTGACCGGGCGCGACAACTACGCGTGGCTGGTGGCGCACTACCAGGGCGAGATGCCGTTCGACATGCTGGTCATCGACGAGCTCACAAGCTTCAAGAGCCGCACGAGCATCCGGTTCAAGGCCATGAAGGCGTCGCGGCCGTCGTTCAGCCGGATCACGGGGCTGACCGGCACGCCCACGCCCAACGGCCTGATCGACCTCTGGGGGCAGATGTACTGCATCGACGGGGGCGAGCGGCTGGGCACGTCGCTGACGGCCTACAGGCAGAAATACTTCTCGACCTACAAGCGCAACTTCGTGACGCTGCGCACGACGGTCATGCCGGGCAAGGAGGACGAGATAAAGGGGCTGATAGCCGACATCACCCTGACGATGCAGGCACGCGACTACCTCGAACTACCCGAGATGCTCACGCACACGGAGCTGGTGACGTTCAGCCCGAAGGTGGCGAAGGGATATCGCGACTTTGAGCGGGAGAAGGTGCTTGCCTTCGCCCAGGAGGCCGAGGGCAAGCCGGCGCAGATCGTGGCCAACTCGGCCGCCGGCCTGATGAACAAGCTGGCCCAGTACTCAAACGGCGCGGTATACGATGACGAGCGCGTCCCGAGGGAGGTGCACGGCGAGAAGCTCGACCGGCTCGCCGAGATAGTGGAGTCGGCCGGCAGCCCCGTGCTGGTGTTCTACCAGTTCAAGCACGACGTGCCGCGGATCAAGGCACGCCTGGCGGAGAAGGGACGCGTGATCAAGACCTACGAGGGGGAGAGGCAGCTGGAAGAATGGAACGCCGGGCGCATAGACGTGCTGCTGGCCCACCCCGCGTCGACGGCCTACGGACTGAACATGCAGCATGGGGGGCACTACATCGTGTGGTACGGACTCGGCTGGGACCTGGAGCTCTACCAGCAGGCCAACGCCCGACTCCACCGACAGGGCCAGAAGTACCCGGTCATGGTGTACAGGCTTCTCGGGGCGGGCACCGTCGACGAGCGTGCGGCCTCGGCCCTCGACGGCAAGCAGACGCGCCAGCAGAGCCTCCTGGACGCCCTGAGCGCACTGGTGAAGGAATATACCGACGGTTCAAACAAACGGCCATGAGAGGGGAGGGGAACGCCGAATACAGGCGCATGATACACACTGCCCGCTGGGTGGCGCTGCGCCGCGAGAAGCTGACGGAATGCCCGCTGTGCGAACGCTGTGCCGCCGAGGGGTACGTGACGGCCGCGACCGAGGTACACCACGTCGTGCCGGTGGAGGACGCTGTCACACGGGGCGACCGGGAGCGGCTGATGTTCGACTACTCCAACCTGCGGTCGCTGTGCCACAGGTGCCACGTGCTCACCCATACGGAGCTCGGGAGGTCGGGGACGGAGCTGAACCGGAGGCGCAACCGCATGACCATCGAGTCGTTCGACCGCCGCTACCCCGTTACGGACCCGGACGAGAATGAACCGGGAAATGCCGACGGCTGCTGATGCTTTTCCCGGCCGGAGAGGGGGGCTGTTTTTTCCGGAGGGGGTGGGGGTCGGGTAAACCTCGCCCCAAGGTCCGTTTAAACGCGAGGCAAATTTTGAAATTAAGCAAATTTTGGGTATATTTACAGAAATCAGACAAAAATGGCAAAAAAGATCGCAGAATACCAGAAAGAGATCGAGAAGGCCCTGAAAGCGTCGGGGAGCTATTCACGCGGGCTTGACTCGCAGGTCGTGTCGCTCGCGGGGGCATTGCGGACGCTGGCGCTCGCCAACGACGAGATCGACAACCTCGAAAGCACGACGGTCAGCGTGACGAGCCGGTACGGCAACTCGACGGTGGCGGCGCACCCGGTGTTCAAGATCCAGAAGGACGCGCAGGAGTCGGTGACGCGTCAGATGAAGGCACTCGGCCTGACCACCGCCGACCTCGCGGGGAGCGACGACAACGACCCGCTGATCGAGCTGACGAAGAAAGTCAAGTCGTCGAGCCGCCGGAAGCCGAAAATCATAAAACCGGAACCGACGGGTGACGCTTCATGACGGACGAGGAGAAGGACAGGCTCAGGGAGGCCAAGGCATCGGTGACCGCGTCGCTGGCGGCGGAGGACCTTGGGCGGTACCGCCTGGATGAGGTCGACCGCAGGCTGGCGGCGTATGTCCGCGAGGTCGCGGGAAACCCGGCGGGGCACAACGTGTTCGAGCAGCTGGCGGTCGCCCGGTTTCTGCGCATGGTCAGCCGCTACGGGATAAACGCCACGGAGGTATGGCGGTTTTTCACGCTGTACGAGAACCTGTACTTTCCCGGCAAGGCAGGGATGAGCCGGTACGAGCTCACCCCGGTTCAGACATTCCAGTTCGCGTCGGTGTACGGCTTCTGGGACGGGGACAGCAGGGTCGTGAGGGAGGTCGCTCTGTATGTTCCGCGAAAATTCTCGAAGACCACGTCGAGCGCGGCGTTCGCCGTTGACGACCTGCTTTACGGGGACGCGAACGCCGAGAGCTACACCGGTGCAAACTCGGCCGACCAGGCGAAGAAATGTTTCGACGTGATCCGCGGTTGCGTCCGCAGGCTCGACCCCAAGGGGAAACGGTACACGGTGAACGAACAGACCATCAAGAGCCTCCGCAAAGACCGCAGCGCGTTCGCGCAGTGCCTGACGGCCAACGCCAGGACAAAGGACGGCCTGAACGCGTCGACAGTGATCATGGACGAATTCTCACAGGCACGTGACAGCAATCTTCTGTCGGTGCTCACCACGTCGATGGGTGTCCGCGACAACCCGCTTACGGTTATCATCACGACGGCATCCGACGTGTTCGACGGCCCGTTTTACGAGATGCTTCAGGGATACAAGCAGATCCTGCTGGGGGAATTCGAGGATGACAGCGTGTTCGCCCACATATTCGAGCCGGACGTTGACGACGCGGAGGACTCGGTGGAGACATGGCGCAAGGTGCACCCGCACATGGGCGTGACCGTGAGCGAGGCGTTTTACCGCCAGGAGTACAAGTCGGCCAGGCGCAAGGGCGCGGAGGCGATGCTCGCGTTCCGGACGAAGCTGCTCAACGTCTACACCGAGGACGAGCGCAAGTCGTGGATCAGCTCGAAGCTCGCCCGCCACATATCCCGGCATATCGACATCATGCACCTTGAGGGACGTCCGGACGCGATGTTATCCATCGACCTGTCGGAGAGCGACGACCTGTCGGCAGTGACGACGGGGTTCTACCAGCGGCACGGCTCAAGCTTCTGGTTCCACACGGCATATTTTTTCCCGGAGGGCGCGTTGGCCGACCATCCGAACGAACGGCTGTTAAGGGCGTGGGCTGCTGCCGGACACCTGACGCTCACGCCTGGGGAAGTGCTCGACCACCGAGCGATCGTGGAATACGTTCTCGAAGTTAACCGCCACGTCCGTATTCTCGGCATAGGCTACGACCCGTGGCACAGCCCGGACGTGGTGAACATGCTGTCATCGTCCGGAGCGTCGAACGTGCTCACGCCGGTGCGCCAGACTTACGGCTACTTCACAGCGCCGGTAGAGGCGTTCGAACACCGCGCAAAGACCGGGCACCTGTTCATCAATGACAACCCGATAAACTGGTATTGCTTTGGTAACGCAGTGCTCGACTACGACAATATCGGCAACTTCAAGCCGATAAAGAGGACCGCTGCGGGAAAAATCGACGGGGTTGTCACGAAGCTCATGTGCATGCGGCTGTTCCTTGACTACGAAAGATAAATAAATAAATTTAAAAAAGTTAACGCGTCAAACAAAAAGACGGGAAGAGTGAACTTTTTGCTAAGTATTGTCTATTTTTGCACCAAGCAAGGTAAATGGGATTCTTTAGGGACATATGCAGACAAAGTCCGGAGAGGGCGGCCTCAGAGGCTGCACCCTCCGTCGAGTCTGTCGCCTCCGTCGAGAGCAGCGAGGCACCGACGCTCCGCGAGGGGGGATATCCGGCATGGCTCATGCTTCCGGGGAGCGCGATGAACATAAGCACCGTCTTCAGGTGTGTGAGGCTGCTGTCGGACACTGTCGCGAGCCTCCCTGTCATGTACCTGCGCCGCCGTGGCGGCATATTCGTCGAAGCGCCGGACACGCGCCTGCACTACCTTCTGACGGTCCAGCCGGACTATGCCACCAGCGCGTTCGACTTCTGGAAGCGGGCTATGGAGCAGGTACTGGTACATGGCAACGCCTACATTCTGCCGGTGTACAACAAGGCTTCGCTCGACTATGACCGGCTCGTCCTGTGCGACAACTACACGGTAACGTATGATCCGGAGAACGATATTTACGACATCAGCGACCAGCGCAACGCCGTCTACGGCCGTTACACGGAGGACGAAGTGATACACCTCAAGGGCATAACGCTTAACGACAGCAAGGTCGGCATGAGCGTGCTGAGCTACGCGAGGCTGACGACGGGGATTGCCGAGGCCGGCGCGAGGGAGACCTTGTCGCGTTTCCGCAGCGGCGGCAACGTCAGGGGGTTCGTGCTCGGGGGCAAATCGGTGAAGGGGTTCGGCGGTGTCCAGGACTCCGAGCTTGACCGGCAGGCCGAGGTGCTCGAGGACGATATCGACAACAGCAAGCGCATACACGCACTGCCCGGCGCGCTCGATTTCAAGCAGCTGTCGCTGAGTTCGACCGACCTCCAGTTCCTGGAGAGCCGCAAGTTCACGGTTATGGAGATCTGCGGTTTCTTCGGCATACACCCGTCGTTCATCACGGGGGAGTCGGGGGGTAACTACAAGAGCGTCGAGCAGGCCAACATGGCCTTCATGACGCAGACGCTCAACCCGCTGCTGCGCATGATCGAGTCGGAATTCCAGCGCAAGCTGTTCGGACCGAGCCGCTCGGGCCGCAACCGCATCCAGTTCGACCGCCGTAGCCTGTATGCATGCGATATCGCGTCGAAGGTGCGTTACCAGGCGCAGGCGATACAGGCGGGGCTCTACACGGTGAACGAGCTGCGACGAGAGGAAAACCGTCCTGAGGTGCCGGGCGGGGACACGGTGCTCGTGTCGGCCAACCTCCGCAACATAGCCGGCGAGCCGTCCGGGGACACGACAGAACCGGCGGGCGAGCCTAAAGCTGATACCGATGGCAAATCAAACGATACAACCGACTGAGAGATGAGAGATAAGACGAGGGACATAAACGAGACAGTCAGACGCGAGGTGCTCACGTCGGTGAGGGAGCTCTGCGTGAGGGAAACCGCCGACGGGACGGAGAGCCGCCGGATCGAGGGCTATGCCGTGCTTTTCGGCGTGAAGTCAGAGCCGCTGTGGTCCGATTCCGAGATGGAGGCCCGCGAGGTGATAGCTTCCGGGGCGGTGACAAAGGAGCTGCTTGACAAATGCGACATCAAGTTCACCATGTTCCACGACCGCCAGCTGATACTTGCCAGGAGCAAGAACGGGCAGGGCACACTGGAGTATTCGGTCGACACACGCGGCGTGAAATTCGGTTTCGACGCACCGAACACCGTCGACGGCGACAAGGCCCTGGAGCTCGTTCGCCGTGGGGATCTTGCCGGTTGTTCGTTCGCGTTCACGACTCATTACTGGGACAGAGAATTTGTCTCGCTTGACGTTGAGACGGTCGACGGCCGCGAGCTGAGGACCTACACTGTCAACGTGATCACCAACGTGTCCGACTTCACACTGGCTGCAGATCCGGCGTATGCCGACACGACCGTCGAGGCGCGCGAGCTGGTTGCATCTGACCTGCGCGACGAGGAGGACGAAAGTCAGGAACAGCCGAAAAAGCCGGAGGCACAGTCGCAGTCACGCGAGCAGGTCTCGGAGATGCGCCAACGTGCCAGAAGAAAGATATTTTAGGTTAAGACGTATTATACACAATTATCATTTTTCCCAATGAGCAAGGAAAAGAAAAACAACAAGAAGCAGGGGGGCGTGAACGTGCGCGAGCTGATCGAGCGTCATCAGGCGATTTGCGACCGCATAGAGGAGATCGCCACACTCTGCGAGACCGAGAACCGCGAGCGGACAGAGGCTGAGACCGCCGAGTATGAGATGCTGACCCGCGAGGACGGTATTATCAGGATGAAGATCCAGGCGAGCGAGAACAGCCACGCCAGGGAGCGTGTCGCAGACCCGGACACCATGCTCCGCGAGACACTTCTCGAAGAGCAGCGCCCGGCTGTGATAACCCTCGTGCGCGAGACACAGATGAGCTCGGCCGTGGACGGCACCGGCATCATCCCGGTGAACCAGCAGGACATGCTCAAGCCCCTCCGTGAGGGACTGATCTACGACAAGGTCGGGCTCAAAGTGATGACCGGGCTGCCAGCCGGACAGCTTCGCTGGCCGAAACACGGCAAGGCTCAGGCGAAATGGGTTGCCGAGGGCGAAAGGGCCGAGGACAGCAATATCGACTGGGGCAAGCTTGATTGCAAGCCGGAGCGATTTGTCGCTGCTGTGCCTCTCACCCGCGAGCTTCTCGAATCATCGGCGGGCATAGTAGAATCTGTGGTCCGTCAGGAAATGCCAGCAGCCGTTGCCGACCTGGTCAACGAAGCCATGTTCACCACCGAGGGGACTTATGTCGACAAAAAAGACAGCAACAAGACAAAAAACAAGGCCGTTGTCGGCCCGTTCGTCAAGGCTGCCGAAACGCCGTTTGAGTTCGCCGGTGACGTGCCTACCCGCAAGGAACTTATTAAGATGAAAGCACAGGTAGCTGCGACAGGCATCCAGTTCATCGCCCCCTGCTGGGTCATGACCGAGAACATGAAGGCCGAGCTGGAAGACCAGAAAGTCGATGAGGGCTCGGGACGCTTTACATGCGAAAACGGCATGGTGCTCGGCTACCCTGTATTCGTCACCTCGAAGATAGGCGACGGCAACGTCGGTTTCGGTGACTGGATCTATCAGGCTGCCGGCTTCTTCGGCCCGATGAACCTGGCGGTTGACCCGTACACCCTGCTCCGCAACAACGCCACTGACTTCGTCCTTAACGGCCATTTCCAGACCGTCACCCTCTATCCTGAGGCGTTCGTTCTCGGCCATAAGAAAGCGACGGCAAGTTCCGGTGGCGATGCAAGTTCCGGCGGTGGTGCTTCTCAGGGCAGCTAAAGCCCTTGAACCTGCTTCTGACTAAAAATGTGTTGGTTATTGATTGTGATTGAGATTTGGTGATATTTGTTTTGGGTTTGAAAGTGTCAAATGAGTGTTGTAAGCTTGGAGTTATTTAAGAAGCACACGAGGTCGGATGACTTCGGCGATGATGACGTACTGCTTCAGCACTACCTCGACAGTGCGGAGGAGTCGGTCGTGAGACAGACTCACCGTACCCGGGAGGAACTTCTGGAGATGGGGGGCGGCCAGATGCCGCAGCCGCTGATCCAGGCCGTGATGCTGCTGGCGGCCCACTGGTACAACCAGCGCGAAAGTGTGAGCGTGGCCCAGATGAACGCCGTGCCCGACTCCCTTCAGTCACTAATACTCCAATACAGGAAATTGGGATACCGCAAGTCATGAGGGCAGGATCTATGAGATATATGCTCGAATTGCTGAAGCCGGTGACGACCGAGGGCAAGAGGAGCGGAAGCGAGCGCAGGAGTTATGAAAAATTCCGTACCGTCCATGCCGAAAGGGTCAGGCTTGTCTCCTCCTACAGGCAGGAAGCCGGCGAAAGCTTTCCGGACTACAACGTCAGGTACAATATACGTGACGCGCACCCGGTGAAAGAGCAATGGCAAGTCAGGGAGGTCGGGGGCTACCTGTACACCGTGACCAATATCGAGTACAACAAAAACGCGGGGATGCAGACACTCGTCTGCGAACGTGTCAACCAGTAAACAGACAACAGGCGTGATAACTTACGAAGAGGATAACCTAAGACATATGTTTTCGGAACTTTCGCCAGGCAACAGGGCGAAAGTTTTTCGGGGCGCGTTGCGTCGCACGGCGACCAAGGTCCGACGCATGGCGGTCGGCTACCTCCTGAGCTCCGGACTCGGTCACGCGAAGGAGATGCAGCGCGGTATACGCAGTGGCATCAGGCGCAAAAGTCTCGGGTTTTTCGTCACCGTGGCCAAAGGTCGCAAAGGATCGGGGATACACCGCAACCGTTTCGGAAAGCTCAAGCCGATACTTATCTGGGCAGAGGACGGCACTAAGCTCCGTAAGACACGTTCGAAAAGCCGGATATACACCCGCAAGCGCAAGGGGCACACAACCGGCAGCATGCCGCCCTACGGCTTCATGGCCGCATCGATACAGAATCTCGGCGGCATAGAGTCCGAATTCAGGACAAACCTTACAGAATGTGTGGTAAGAGTCGCGAAACGTTATGGATGCAACTAAGAAAACATCGTTGAGCGCCGGTCAGCTGATCAGGACGATACTTCTGAAGTCGGAGGATGTAACCGCGATTACGGAGAATGTGTTCCCCGTTTACCGGAAACGCGCAGACCTTCCCTATATACTATACGGCCGGAGGACGCTCGACCCGACCCAGACAAAGTCCAAGCCCGCCGATACGGTGGAAATAGAGATCGACTGCTACACGGAGGACTACGACCAGGGCATCGAGCTGGCCGAGGCCGTCCGCGAAGCCCTTGACCATGTGGAGGGAGAAGACGGGGAACTGTCGATGCATTCCTGCTCTATGACGGATGCCGGTGAGATGTATGAGGCAGATGCCTACATACAGTCCCTGGTATTCAATATGAAGATAAACACAATTAACAAATAAAACAACTATTGCTATTATGACGACAACAGTCAAAACCAAGAAAGGCTATGTCAACGGTAGCGACATGCTCGTGAAACTCGCCGGCAAAGCGACCGGCCACGCCACCGAGCACACTCTGAACATCCAGAACGAGACAAAGGAGCGTGCGGTGAAACCGGAGGCGAAAAAGCCGCTGAAAAAGAGCCTGCACAAGATGAAGACGGTGGTCGGCCAAACCGCGACTATCACGTCAAAGAACCTCGCGTTCTACGACGAGTCCGAACACAGCCTGAAATCGGTCGTGGCTCTTGCCATGCTGGGCGAGGAGGTGGATGTCGAGTGCTTCGAGAGAGAATCGGACACCACTCCGTACCTCAAGGGCAAATTCATCATCACCCAGCTTGAAATCGGCATGCCGGCCCAGGACGATACCACCTACAACATCACCCTGGAGAATGCCGGCGATTTTGAGTATGACGAAGACGGCCTGACCCAGAATACCCCGGCACCCGAGGAGGTAGGGGTATGAACCGCGTCGAAATAGTGGTGAACGGGAAGGCATATCCCTGTTATACCACAGCCGGGGCGATGCTCCGGTTCAAAGACCTCACGGGGAAAGAAGTCTCGGAGATAGGAGCTAAGGACACCTCTCTGCATATAAAATACCTTTGGTGCTGCGTGGTGGCGGCCTCGAAACGGGAGGGCAAGGAGTTTTCCATACCCCTCATGGATTTCGCGGACTGCATGACCGACGAGGAGATTGCCAAGTGGCAAAGCATGCAGCCCCCGGCGGGAGAACAGGCTGACTCCGGAAAAAAAAACGATTAGGCATAACGGAATTACTCGGACAGGCCGTCGGCTGCGTCGGAATGAGTGTCACAGAGTTTGAGCGATGCACGCCCGACGAACTGTCCGAGATTTTCGAATCGTTCAGCAAAGAACGCGAGGACCGTATAAAGGGAGACTGGGAACGGACGCGGCAGCTGGCAGGCTTGCTCCTGCAGCCCCACCTGAAAAAAAAGGTTTCGCCACGTGATCTGATGAAATTCCCATGGGACAATGAACCGCCAGAAGAGGGGGACGAAGAGCGACCGGCCCCGATGAGCGCAGAAGAGCGCAAGGCGCGATACCTGCGCCGGATTGGTAAAGATAAGACGAAAAACGAATAAGGCTGACAACGCATGGCAAGCAATAGCACTGTTACAATTTCATTCCGGATTGACGACCAGGGAAAGGGTTTCAAAGCCCTGACCATGGATGCCGACTCGCTGCGCCGCGTGATGCAGTCGAACATCGAGGTCGCGGACAGGCTCGACAACAGGCTCGTAAACTTCGCGGCCGTCACAGCTTCAATCAAAGGGGTTACGGACGCTGTCAGCACGGTCACCGACGAGTTCCGGACGCTGACAGCCGACAGCAACAGCTTCTTCAACGCCATGCGTCAGGCAAACACCCTGGCGGACAAAGACGATGCCGGATTCGCCCGGATGAAGGAGCAGGTGTCGGATCTGTCGAAAGAGATACCGATCCTCCGTGACAAGCTTGCCAACGGCCTTTACCAGACAATCAGCAACGGTGTGCCGGAAGACAACTGGATGAGCTTTCTGGAGGCTTCGGCAAAGTCGGCCGTGGGCGGTCTCGCGGACATCGAGCAGGTCGTCGGGGTGACTTCCACCGTCGTGAAGAACTACGGCCTCAGCTGGGAGGAAGCAGGGGCTATCCAGGACAAAATACAGTTAGCGGCCAAGAACGGCGTGACAACTTTCGGGCAGCTGGCGGCAGCCCTCCCGAGGGTGACGGGCAACGCGGCCACGCTCGGGGTTTCGATCGACGAGTTGATGGGGACGTTCGCCACGCTCACAGGAGTGAGCGGCAACACGGCCGAAGTGTCGACGCAGCTTGCCGCCATATTCACGGCGCTTGTCAAACCGTCGAGCGAGGCTGCCCAGATGGCCGACCAGATGGGCATCAAGTTCGACGCGGCCGCGATCAAGTCGGCCGGAGGCCTGCAGCAGTTCCTCCAGATGCTCGACCGCAGCGTCAAGTCATATGCCGAGTCGTCGGGCATGCTTGAGCAGGAGGTCTGCGCCAAATTATTCGGCAGCGCTGAATCCCTCCGAGCCCTGATACCGCTGCAGGGGGAACTGTCCGACAAATTCGGGGAAAACGTCGCAAAGATGCGGGATTCGGCCGGTACAATGGACGCGGCCTACGACAAGATGGCCGGAAGCGCCGACTCGTTCTCTCAGAGGCTTCGCAACCTGTCGGCAGCGATGATGGATTCGGCGAGCGAGTTTATAGCCCCGGTGATGCCGTTGATGGAGTTTTCTAATAACACGATCCGGACGGCCGGCAGCATAGCCGTACTGGTCAAGGCTGTCAGGAATATCACTACGTCAAACCGTTCGTTCGTCATCAGCGCAAAGCAGGTGATCGCATGGGGCAACAGCATGGGTGTCAGCTGGCGCTCTCTGACCGGAGTGATGAAATTTCTGGGTTTCTCTCTCAGGAACGGGTCGTTCGCCGCCCGCACGTTCACACTTGCCCTTCGCGGCATAATGTCGGCCACGGGCATAGGCCTCGTGATATGGGGCATAGGCGAGGCCATAGGGTTCTTTGTCGACCAGGCAGACGAGGCCACGGACGTGACAAAGGATTTAGACGACGGCACCGACGCTTACACACAGGCGGCTGCAGACGCGAAAGTGTCAATCGACAAAGAGATATCCTCGTTAAAAGCGTTGATAGACTCCGGGGCCGACGCGACGGCTGCCGTCCGTCACCTTAACGAGGCTTATGGCGAATCGTTCGGGACGTACCGGACGGCATCGGAGTGGTATAAGACGCTCACGGAAAACAGCGAGGCATACGTCAGGCAAATCGGCTACGAGGCGCAGGCGCGTCAGCTGGCATCGAAAATTGCCGAGGCATCGGTTAACCGCGAGATGGCGGCATTGAAGCGCGGCGAATGGGAAAAGGCAAACAGCGACAAGATGGTGTCGCTGGGACGTGACCGTGTTACCGGCCTTACTTCGCGCACGAGCCGCAACGAGGAATGGGTCCGGCTCAAAAAGGAAGAGGAGGAATATGCCCGCCAGGTGGACGACCTGAACAAACGGCTCGACATCGTAAACAAAAAGTCGTCCGGCATAAGCGACTCCCTCCGGAAAGGCAAAAAAACGGAAATTGCCACGCCCAAGGAGTCAGAACCGAAAAACAGGCAGCCCCGGCAGTCGACCGCGCCTGTGTTCCGCGAGGATGCCTCGAACCTGAAGGAATACGAGGAAAACATCAGGGCACTACAGTCGATGCTGGAGACGGCGTCGATTGACGAAGCCGCAAGAATAAACGCCCTGATCCGGCTCTACCAGGAAAAGGCCGATGCCGTCCGAAAGGCCGGAGAAGCGGCAACCCAGACACAGGGCTATGACGCGGAAGCTTCGACACTGGAAGGATTCCGTGCCAACATACGCGCACTTGAGGCCGAGAAGTCGAAAGCAAGCTTTGAGAGGATCAAGGAGATAAATATTGAGATTGCCAACTGGCAGCGTCTCGCGGATCTGTACGACTCGGCGGGGGTGGCTGTCAGGGAGACGACTGCCGCCTATGACGAGAATGCCTCGACAATCAAGGCGATGCGTGACAACATCTCCATACTCCAGGAACAGCTGCAAACGGCAACGATTACAGAGGCTGTGGCCCTCAACAGCTCGATAGAACTCTGGGAACGAAAGATCCGGGCTATAGAGGACGCGGGGAAGGCCAGCGAAAGCACATTCGGGATGCTTCGCGAAGGATGGTCAGGAGTGCAGGGAGTCGGCTCGGGAATAACCCAGATGACCGGTGCGCTGCAGGGGCATAAGAACGCATGGGAGACACTGTCCGGTGTTATTAACGGTGCGCTGCAGATATACGATGGCGCGAACATGATCATAAAGATAATAAGCCAGCTCGTGGGGGCGTCAGCTCTTCAGACCGCAGCCAACGAAACGGAGACAGCGTCTTATTCGCAGCTTGCCGCCGCCAAGACCTTCGCGGCCCATGCGTCGCTACCGTTCACCGGCACTGGCATCGCGGCCGGCATGGTCGCCACGCAGCAGGCAATGATCGCGGCGGCCGGTGTAATGAAATTTGCCGACGGCGGTATCGCCTACGGCCCGACACTCGGCCTGTTCGGCGAATACGCCGGCGCATCGCACAACCCGGAGGTTGTCGCGCCGCTTGACAGGCTTCAGGACATTATCGCTCCGGCGACAGCTCCGATAATTATCGGGGGGACGCTCAAAGCGTCGGCACGCGACCTCGTATGCGTGCTGTCAGCGGAGACGCGTATAGGCAGCAAGACAGGCCGTAAGTCAAATATCATAATATAACGGGCATGAGGATAGAAGGCAGTTTTTTGACATTAAACAGTGAGACGGCAACAGTGGTGATAACCATTGCCACTGAGCCGACGAAAGCGGTCGAGATAGGCTCGGACACCATTATGTTCGACAGCTCGCCCGTGGAGATACGCAGCAGCGTCAATGACACGTTCGACACGTTGCTGCGGTCAGATGCGACTGTGCGACTCCTGCTAAGGAACTACATGCCCGAGTTTTTTCAGACCAACGCATGCGATGCCAGCGTGGAAATAAAGGTCGGTGACAAATGCGTGTTTTTCGGCTACCTTGAGCCTCTGACACTGTCCCAGCCTTACAACTCGGTCTATGACACACTGTCGCTGAACTGTGTCGACGCGCTGTCATCCCTGCAGTATTCCCGTTATGGTAATGTGGGCCGTCAGGGCATAAGCTACGATGCGGTCAAGATGACGGCCGCGCAGAAGACCGTCTACGAGATACTGACCTCTATTTTAAGGAATGCCGGACTGACAGGCCGTGTCTATTATGACGGGAGCCGGACGATAGGCGGCTCTGATATATTCAACGGCGTGTCGATAAATGAGGCACTGTTCATGGGATCTGACGAAGACTCCATCTGGACCCAGGACAAAGTGATCGAGGAGATCCTGCGCTATTTCAACCTGCACATTATGCAGGACGGCCACGACGTGTATATTTTTTCCTGGGACACAATCAAGGGATCCGGCGATATCACATGGACGGACATCAAGACCGGCTACACAGCCACCATGGCCAGGACGACACACGAGCTGACCACGGACATTGTAGCCGACACGGATGCCACGATCACCATCGGCGACGTGTACAACCAGATCGTCGTGAAGTGCTCGACCGAGGGAGTGGACACCGTTATTGAAAGCCCGCTGGACACGGACGGCCTGACCTCGCCATACAATAACAAGCAAAAATATCTGACCGAGTATTCGACAGACCTGACCGACGGCTACTGTTATTCGGCTTTTGCCGGCCTCATTCGCGGGCAGAGCGTGAGCCATAAAAGCGCGACTGTGACGGAGTGGTATGTGAGAGTGAAGGACAGCCGGAACTGGGTGTTCCCTAAAGCCGGCGACATCGCCAGCGACCTGGTCAACGACCTTTGCCATGACAAACGCAACCAGCACGCGTTGCCCGACTATCTTTCCGATCACACGGGGGCAGCCCTCCTGTCGTTCGGCAAAGTGGAGCGCAACACGCTCGAATCAAACCGCGACAATTCGCCTGTGTCGAAAGTCGACATGACGGACTGTCTGGTCGTGAGCGTCAACGGCAATGGCGACGACACCGAATCCGGCACGTTCCCGAACGAGTCAAGCCTGAAGACTGGCAACCCCGTGGCCGTCTACACCGGACGGATCTCCGGAGGAGTCTACTCGCCTTCGGACGATGCCGTGACGAATTATCTCGTCATATCCGGAAGCATGATCCTTAACCCGGTGATGAAGGATTCGGGAAAGATTGACGACCTTTTGAAGATAAACGCCCCGATTGATCTTGTAAAGGTCGACACCGTGCCAAGCCGTCAGACCAGCAACGGCCGTCTCTACACCCGGCGCTGGTGGCACGCGCTGACACCTGCTGGCAAACCTACAGCCGTAACGGATTACGGGCTTATGCCGTATACAGGCGACGGGCCACAGGAGTATGAGTTCAACTACAGCGCGATCAGTGACGGCAACGACCATATTTCAAAAATCGGGGTGCTTGCCTGTATGCTGATAATCGGCGACAAATGCCTCGTCGAGACAGGGACATCGGGCAAGCCGTCAGATTTTGCATGGAAACCTTACAAAAGCCGCGAGGCTTGCTCTGACGATGACGAGTACTATGCACAGTGCTTCACCATAGGATTTGATCCAAAAATAGGTGACAAGCTCGTCGGGACAGAATTCTCCATCCAGAACAATGTCGATTACACGATGGGGCTGGATGCCGAAGGTATAGCCATACCCATAAAGAAGTCAGACAGCGTCAACGGCGCTGTGTCATTCATGATTCTCGGCCCGGTTAACATCACGTGGGACGTGATTACGAGAAGGCATCCGACCTGGTTCCGCCACACGAAATGGACATCGACGAGCATCCCGCTTCTGGCTCATGTCAGCAGCATAGTCATACGTGAGTTCGAGATAAAGGTATACAGCGACAACGGCCTCAACGATATGGTCGGCAATGACGACGACCTGGTGTATATGTCGGACGAGGAAAGCAATTTCTTCAACCGCAAGGACGATATAGAGTTCAAGCTGACAAGCGCGTTAACCTCGGCAGAATGTCTCGATCTCGGAGTCAACGACTCGGTGAAAATATCCACCCCGCTGGATCTGTCGACCGGCGTGGGAGTGCTGGCGATAACCGACACCGTGTCCGGAGTGACAGACAAGCCGGAACGACTGTATGTCGACAGCTATTACAGGGAGTATTCCAAACCGCGCGTATTGCTCGGCCAGACGCTGGATGACACAGCCGAGGCCGTCGGTTTTGCCGATCATTACCATCACCCGGCCCTTGGGAAGGATTTTTACGTGGTCGGCATAAGCCGGAACTTAGAGGAGTGCACGGCCCGTATAGATATGAAGGAGGTGTGGCCATGATCAAGGTAAAACTGTTGAGACGGCCTAAGCAGAGCCACGGGGCGGTGTCGACCGGGTCCGGTGGTTTTGCCGGAAGCATCGGCAATGTGTCGGATTTCGCGGCAGAGGCTGCTCATGCAGCCGAAGCCGACCGGGCATTGCTGGCTGATCGCGCACTGGAGGCTGAACACACGCCCGAAGCTGATCACGCGAAGACAGCCGGTGCGCTTGATCCGGACAGTCCGACGCGTGACGAATTTCTTTCCCGCGTCCATGACGACACCGCTTCGGGGTTGATCACATTCCTTCTCGGCCTCATCTCGAACGGCAAGATAACCGCCCTCGGCGACGGCATCCAGTTCGGGGAGGTGTTCGTCCCGGGCATCGCGGGGGGCATCGGCGGCAAGATAGACGCGCAGGGACGCGCCGAGCTGCTGAGCCTCGTGCTGCGTGCGTTCCTCGAAGTGCCGGAGCTGCGGTTCAACCGCACGAAAGTGAGCGTCGGCAACGACTGGAACGCGCCCGGCGGCGGGCTTATCCGCGAGGCGTGGCCGGACACCGCCGCCGGCTCGGTTCTTCCCTCGGGCATCGCGGAGCTGCACCTCGAAAAGGGCGAAGCGCCGGCTGTGAGCGCGGGTGACATCTGCATGGGCATCTTCCACTGCGAGTCCGACCTGGCGACCAACGCCGCCACGGACTCGGACGACGGGCGCGGCAACTTCACTTTCGCCGGATTCCGGACGGTGTACTTCCGCGTGACAGAGACCCTGGGCGACGGCTCGCGTTTCCGCTACTCGCTGCGCCCGGTGTCCGACCGGTGGAAAGGGCAGTGGCATCCCTCGTCGCAGATGACCTTCGTGGCCTACGGCTCGTTCACCGACCCCTCGCGGCAGACCTCGCGCTACAGCACGCGCACCTACACCCGCTTCCTGCGCCGCGTCTCCGACTGGGAGTTCACCCTCGACAACATCGGGGCGCAATTCGGCGACCTCGGCAACGTGTCGATACCGGGCAGAGACCTCGGCACGTACGCGGCCTACCTCGACAACGTGTTCGTGCGCGACCGCATCCACTACCTCAACGTCGCCCCGCTGCGCGTGCAGCTCGAGTACGACTACGACAACACCGTGGACTACACCGAGAGCCGGACAATCCGCGCCCGCGCCTTCAAGGGCGACACGGAGGTGACGGCAGACTCGTGGTCGATAACCCGCGACACCGGCGACGCGGCGGCTGACGCCGCATGGGCGGCATCGGCTGTCGTGGCATCGGACGGCTCTATAACCATCGGCTGGGACGATCTGGGCGAGATACCCTCGACGCTGTTCTCGTTCACCGCCACCTACACCGACCCCGAGGACACCGCCGCCACGGCACAGACGGCCACCGCCGGAATCGCGCTGCGCAGGGCCAATAACGGCGCGGTGTACACCATGCGCTTCGCCGAAGGGGAGTACATCCCCCCGCAGCAGCCGGCCAACGTCTACATACCGCTGACCGTGCAGATATTCTACTGCGGGCGCGACATCACCTCCGAAGTGCCCGACTCGGCAATCACGTGGACGCGTTACACGGAGGGCAACGACCACAACCCGCGCACCGGGCTTGACGCGGCATGGGCGGCGAAAATGGCGGGGGCGGGCAAGGCGGTGGTGCTGCGCACCGCGGACATCGACCTCGATTCGGTAGGCCCGACGGTCATACGCTTCACGGCCACCGCCGAGTTCCCCGACAAGGCCGCGCCGGCAAGGCGCGTCAGGCTTAAGGCGATGGCGGGATAAGGACGCAGAGACAGACAAAGACACAACATAAAACGACAACCATATGGCAATATTAAGCGCGAACATACACACCGGCCTCGACCTCGCCAACCTCGAGCTCAACCTCTCGCTCGAAACGCTCGGGGGCCTCAGCAGCGTGCAGTCCTACGACGGCATGCTCCCGGCGGCCGACCGCTGGCAGCCCGACTACACGGTAGTCCCGCTGTCGATACGCCCCGTCCTCGGCGTGTTCGACCCCGAGGGGGTGCGGTCGCTCGACAACCTGCTGACCAAGACGCTAAGCTCCACCGAGTCCCTTACCGGAACGTGGGAGCTGGTCCGCCCGGACGGCACGGTCACGACGATCACCTCGGCAACGCCCGGCTTCACCGTGGAGTCGCAGGCTTCGGTCGAATCGGGCGGCGTGGTGCAGTCCACACGCTTCCAGCTGAAGATGTCAAAGAACCTGACCGCCGGCGAAGAGTTCACCCTGCGCTTCAAGGCGCGTTACGGCGACGGCGCGGGCAACTACTACGACCGCACGGCATCCGTGACCGTCCGATGCGAGAGCGCAGGAGTCCCCTCGGGGCGGCTCGCCCTCGACTCCGGCGTGGGCTACAAGTACGACCCCCTGCACATGGACATGACGGAGCGCACGACCACCGCGCACGTCTACCACGGCGACGGCGAGATACTCCCCTCGTCGGGCGCATGCCGCTTCTTCTGGCTCGTGCGCGACGGTAGCACGTGGAAGATACCCGACCCTGTCGCCGACTTCGGCCTCGCGGTATCGACGGCCACAGGCAACCCCTCGGTGACGGTGCGGGTGAAATGCGTGTCCTCGCTGAGGGTGCGCTGCATGGCGGTGTACACCCACGACGGCATGACCTACGGCACAGTCCCCCAGCAGTACACCGACGCGGCCACGGCGGGGACGCTCCCGACATGGTGCGCCACCCCCCTGCCGGTTCCCGACACGCCAATGCCCGGGCTTGACACCGAGTTCGGGGTCGAGCGCGTCCTTGACATGAAACGCATAGAGATAGATCGCATAGCCACGGTGCAGTCACCGGGAGTGACGGTTCTCGCCCCCGAGGCGATGGTGTTCGACCACCGGGGGCTGGTGATCGACCCCGACAGGCACGACAGGGAGCTGCGCACAACGTGGAAGACCTGCGCGGCCAAGGCCGACGGCTCGATTGTCGGGCTGGCCACTGTCGGCACGGGGCGCGTCCCGGTCATATCGGCGGACAACGCCAAGGGGACGCTCGGCGGCAACGTCTACGCCGAGATCGACGATTCCGGGCCGCTGTGCGCGCTGACCGCCGGGGGCAAATACCTCACCGTCGGGGGCGACGTGCTTGTGGCGAAGAAAAATTGACAGAGTTATTAACCCATTTATAAACAATCAACCATTATGCCAAGAATCAGATACATCAAGGCGAACCCGCTTGTCGCCGCGTACCTCGGACTGGCCGGAAGCCGCCGCCGCGAGTGGGACGGCAATTTCATCCTCGTGAGCGCGGACATCATGCCGCTCGGGGCGATAACGGACATCGGGCGGCTGTGCGCCGAGTACGGCATGCGCGTGATGACCACAGAGGAAATGATACGCGAGCAGAACGGCATCGAGACCTACCCGCTGCCCGAGGCCCTGAACCCCAACTTCCGCATGCCGGCCGAGGCCGAAGAAACGGGGGACGGGGCGCAAGAGCCGGCGGAGACACCGGAGGCCACCGATCCGGAACAGACTGACAATCCCGGGCAACCGGACGAATCAGATCCGACCGGGGACACCGATCCGTCCGAATCCGAGCCTGCGGAGGGGGCTGACGGGTTATGAGCAAGATGACCTCGGCGAGCGTCAACGTCACGCTCCTGCGCAACAACAAGTCGTTCCAGACGGTGCTGCTATGCACTATGGGCGACCTCTACCAGCGCTACACAGGCTCGGTGAACGCCCCCGACAGCGTAGCCCCCGACTTCCAGAACCTCTACAACAACCCGTCGACCCACGCCAAGGCCGTGCGCCTGCAGGCGTTCGCCTACCCGACGTTCGGCACTGACCCGGCGGCTGTGAGCGCGGTGCGGTGGTACGTCGGCGGCGCTGAGATAACGTTCGCCTCCGTGGCCGACGCCGACGGCACGTTCCTCTCCACCGGGACTTACGCCGGACTCTTCCGCAAAGGCGCGTTCTCGGCATCGGGCGCGGTGGCCAACGAGCTTATCATCTGCGGCAACCTCGTGTCGAAGCTCCAGCAGTCCACCACGTTCCGCTGCGAGCTTGACATACAGCCCGACCCGCAGGTGACAGACCTCGCCACTGCCTCGATGCAGATACCCTACAGCGTCTCGCAGGTGGCGCAGGACACCTTCACGTGCGTGGCCTACGAGCGGTCGGGCAAGGGGATGCTTATCACCGCCAACCAGGAGCAGCTTGAACTCGCCGCAATCCTCTACCGGGGCACGACCGTCGTGGCCGACAGCGGGAGCACCACCTACGACTCCACCGCAGCGACGTTCGAGTGGGCCGAGCTCGACACCGCCACCGCGGCATGGACACCGAGGACGCCGACCGCCGGCACAGGCTCTGACACATCGCAGGTGCTCAAAGTCTCCGAACCCGAAGTCGAGTCGCAGTCCAACTTCAAGGCCGTGGCCAAGGTCGGCGGCAAGGAGGTGGCGATGGATTTGGCCGACGTGTCGGACGTCTCCGACCCCTACGTAATCGAGCCGCACAACGTCCCCGAGGACGGAGTGGTGCGCGAGTCCGGTACTACGGGCGTGTCGTTCGCGCCGACGCTGGTGTCGCGAACCCCCTCCGTCACGGTCACACAGCCCGCGAAGTTCCGGTTCACGGTCTACGGCGCGGACGGCGTGATAGTGACACCGAACAACGCGGTCGCGGGGCAGCAGTACTACGAAGGGCTGACCATGACGCTCGACCACGCCTTCTGCGTGAGCGTCGGCGACTTCCGTGTGACGATTTCCTGCGACATACCGGTGTAGAGGCCGGTATTTACTAACTATTTAAAACTACCAACCATGGCAGAAACAATTGATTTAGGCTCACTCTTTCCGGCGCTCAGCATTAATGCAATGAGCAAGTTTGTCGGTGTGAAGTCCGACGGCTCACTCGGCGCTGTGGCAGCGACGAGGTTTATTGCCTCACGGAGCAGTCTCAACGACTTCAATCTCATGACCAAGCAGGGCGTCTACGAGGTGAACGGCGTTATGGCTAACGGATGGCAAAAGAGCGATTTGTCATATTACGGAAGGGTATTGGTGCTTGGGGTAACCGAATTATATGTATCACAGATATTTTTCGCCAATTCAAACACGCCCACAGTGCTCTTCCGTTCATGCTCTAACGGCAAATTTTCTTCTTGGCAGCAGTTCGGCTCTTTCATCGAGATAAAGCCGCCAGAATCAACGGGGGGGGGTAAAAGCTTATCCTTCAATGTTTTCCGCTTCGGTTTGGCAGCATAACCGCGCAATGGCACGCCGAGTCCGGAGCGGAAAACACTCCCGAAGGCTGCGCGTGCCATCCGCAAACTATCACGCAACCTATTAAATTAACATTATGGCAGAAACAATTGACTTAGCCAACAACAGCGTTCTCGTCACCAACCCTGCTGACACCGACCGCGTGGCAATCATGCGTGGCTCGTCCCCGAAGACCGTCACGCTTGCCGACCTCGCAAAGGCGGTAAGGCAGAGCATCCGCTTCTCCGCAAGGAATCTGCTCGGGAAAAATTTGAAAGCCGGTGAAACCGCCGCTTATCAAATCGGGGATTTCCGATATAAGGAACTAACGGTTGAGGGAGAGATTTATTCTGTCTCGGCAAAGGTCACTTTCGGGAGCGCAGGCGTTCTGACTTTTTATGAGAATCCGTCAAAGCAGGCGACAAAGGTCATTTATGGCACTTCTGGGGAGACGAGCGTCGTGAGCTTCACATTCCTCAGCAAGGGTGGCTTGCATCAGTTCGGCGTATACCAACGCCAAGGCGTTACCACCACCGAAGGCACAGGCGCATCCGTCGAGTGGGCTACACTCGTCAAAGGCGAGATACCGCTGCTCGACTGGGTTCCCGCACCCGAAGACCTGCAAAATTCGGGGGGGGGTAAAACGCTATGTCTCAACGCTTTCTGTCTTAATGCAGCGTGATAGTAAAACGGCACGCACGCCACAAGGCAGAAAGCGACCCTTTCGGGATGCCTCACGTCTGCGCCGCGTGCCAACGAAATTGTATCAGACAACCATTTAAAAACAACAACATGGCAACAAACACAATCGAACTCGACCCCGCGAACGCTGTCGTCTCTCGGCAGGCCACACAGCTGGTAGGGTTTAAGGCCGATGGCACGATGACGGCAGTCAACGCCGCAGGGTTTATGGCGGAGCGTACAGCACCGAAAAACGCTGACGGCATCATGGATTTCGACCTCATAACAGAGAGCGGATTTTATGCAATAGCAGATAGAGGAATCAATCCTCCGCTAAACTCACCGTTAGACGAGGGCTCGATATATGGGATACTTGAGGTGCGGAAAGTTAGCATAAGTACAACTGCATACTACACCATGCAGCGATTTTCCAATGTCGTTGACAAAATCAACTGCTCGGTTTATCAGCGTGTGAAGACAGAACACGGTGGATTTTCTCCTTGGGTCCTGATTTCTCGGGGGGGGGGTACATACATTGTATTCAACCAATTATAAGCTAACGGAGCGGAAAGGAGGGCGGCATGAGCGAGACAATCGACCTTGCGACCGTTCCAACGGTCACGTCTCCTTCCGGTCTGTCGCTGATTGGATTGAATGGCTCGGGAAAAATGAAGAAGATTTTGGTAGAGAATCTATCTTCAGAGATACTGGATACCGTTCTTTCGCCAAAGACTCTGATCGGCGATGCCAACGAGATTTTAACTCCGGCGATTTACGTAACCAACGCGCAGACTCAAAATGTCCCGCATATAGCAGGATTGCTCATATGTATCAAGCGAGCAGTTCATGCAGTGCAGATATTCATCTCTATATATCCTGGGAAAATATCGACGAGGTATTTCGATGCCGAGTTGGCAGCTTGGTCAGATTGGTCGGAAGTGTAGTAGCAAGAAAGGAGGCAGCCGTATGAGCGAGACGATTGACTTAGCCGCACTGACGGCGGCAAACGTGGCCGACGGCGACTCCCTGCTCGGAATGAACGGAAACTCGCTGAAGAAGGTGGAGGTGGGAAAAGCGGATGGAAATATCTGCCGCTTTTTTGAATTTCCAGGCTACCAAGCTCTCGTCTCGGCGGGGTATCTTGACGAAGCCAATAAGCATAAAGCCGTACATTTTATCCCGGCGGTCATCAAGTACCTTACCAGCATTTACTCCGGAGGCGGAATGTTTTTTGGCCGAGCAGTTCCTGGACCGCAAGGAATACTGATTATGCATTTGTATGTTGGTAAAGCACAAAACGGCTCAGGATTTCCGCCGCACGGGACGGGTATATACTTAGGTTTAAGCGAACGTTATACGTTCTATATCTCAGAGGGCGTTTTTAAAATTCAATCTATTAATACCACCCCGGTCTGAAACAAAACATCCCCGCGCCTCACGGCGAAGGGATAAACCAATCAGAATCCCCCTTAGGGGAATCCCTATACATCTTTCCGCAAAGTTAACTAATTCTTGGAAAATGGCAAAAACCGCATCTACATCAGTGGCATTCACATTCGTCCCGTCCCCCGCGCCGCGCTGCTGGCTCGTCCCCTCGGCCACGCGCATGACCGTCGCGGCTGACGGCACTCGCACGCCCGAGACAGTCTCATGCGTGGCCATGCGGCAGACGGCTGGCAGCGGGCCGCAGCAGTGGACGGACGGCGTGGTCATGGTCGAGGAACTGCTTGACAACGGCCAGACGATGGGCGGCGACTACACGCAGGGGGAGGAGGTCACGCCCGACGAGGCCACGGTCGCGGTCACGTTCCGGCTGGAGTCGCCGTCGGGCGAGCCGCTCGACACGGCCACGGTCGCAGTCGTGCGCGAGCACGCGGGCGAGGCCGGCACGGCGTTCTCGGTGGAGGGCGCGAACGTGCGCCTGCGCGAGGGCGCGGCATCGACGGCCATCGTCCGCATCACGGCGGTCAAGGGTTCGCAGACGCTCACGCTGGACACGCTCGGCGCACTGAAGACCGACGCGTCGGGCAACGCCGTCTACGACCTCGGCGGTGGGCTGAAATGGCTCTTCGCCGCAGCCCTGGGCGGCTACGGCCTCGCCTACGACGGCTCGGGCAAGCCTCAGGCGCAGTCGTTGCCGTTCACGGTCACGGCCTCGGACGGCTCGCAGTTTTCCGGCACGATCAGGGTGGAGACGGTCGCGGCGGCCTACTCGCTCAGGCCGTCGGCCTCGCTGGTGCGCCGCTCGGGCATGACCGGCGCGTGTACCCCCGCGAAGCTCACGTGCGAGGCTGTCGTGACGTGGGGCGACATGACCGCTGCCCCCGACGGCCTTGTCATCCGCTACAAGCCCCAGACATCGCAGAGCGGGCTGCACTACATGGAGATGACGCTGCCCGCCTCGGGCGTGACGGTGGGCGACGGCTGGGACTCGGTCGACTTCGAGCTGTACCGCTCGGCCACCGACTTCTCCGCGCCGCTGGCCTCCGTCACCGTCCCGGTCGTCACCGACGGGGCGCAGGGCGAGCGGGGCATAGCCGGGCCGGCCTACCGCACGTCGCTGTGGGCTGCGGGCACGGACTACCTGAACCAGCTGAACGAGGACGTGAACCCGCGCACGGTCGACATCGCCTTCATCCCCGACTCATCGTCGCAGGTGCGCTACCGCGCCTTCCTCTGCAAGCAGTCGCACCGCTCGTCCGCCGCCAACCGCCCCGGCACTGCCGGCGCTCCCTGGGAGGAGTTCCAGGGCATGCCGCCGGTGTACACGCCGCTGCTGCTGGCCGAGAACGCGGTCATCACGCTGCTGCAGACCAACGCCATCCGCGTAACCGGCTCGTCGGGTGGCACGGCGGCCGGTGTCGCCGGCGGAGAGTGGATGTTCTGGGGAGGTGCGGAAGCCCCGTCGGACGCGCCGTACCGCGTCGGTGCTGACGGCTCGCTGTACGCCACCAAGGCCGACATCCGGGGGACGGTCCGTGCGACCAACGGCTATTTCTCCGGAATACTCAGGAACTACCCCGTCGAGGTCACCCCGGAAAACATCGACGAATACATCGTAGAGTCCTTGATCGAGGGCATGTATGAGATTGACTGGGAGAAGCTCGGCAGCGGCATACGTTATTCGGGCAATTTCTCCGGACGCGAAGGAGGCATACCCACGCTCTGCATGCCCGACGGCTTCGATTACATCGGCAACACTTTCAGGATAGAGAACGTATCGGATTCCACTGTCTACATCGGCGGGAAAAACCACAAGGGGACGCCTTATGACAGCCCCGCATCCCCGCACTCTTTCGGCATCGGGCCGGGCAACGGCGTGTTCCTTCAGTGCGCAATCATGTCATCGTCGCCCATCACCGCGCCCGGTCAGAGTTACCGCGACAACCTCGCACCCTACTGGGTGTACCGCGAGCTCTACCCGATAAAGTCATAACAGCATAGCAAATTGTTTAAAAACAACCAATCATGAAGTATTTTACAATTCAGGAACTGTCGGATTCGGCCACGTCCAGAAAAAACGGCATCGACAACACGCCCGGCGAGGCCGAGCGCCGCAACCTCGAAGAACTCGTCAACCGCGTCCTCGACCCGCTGCGCGAGGCTTACGGCAAGCCGATACACGTCTCGTCCGGCTACCGCTGCAAGAAGCTGAACACAGAGGTGGGAGGGGAGAAGAAGAGCCACCACATGCGCGGCATGGCCGCCGACATCTACGGAACGCCAAACACCGGCAAGGAGAACCGCAGGCTGTACGACCTGATCAAGCAGCTCGGCTTGCCGTACACACAGCGCATTCACGAGAAAGGCTCGCTCATGGGCGGCCCGCGCTGGGTGCACGTGGCCTATGACCCGAGGGACGTGCGCAAGGAATCGCTTTACACGCTCGACGGCAAAACCTACGCGCCATGGCCGTTCGTCTGACACTGTTCGCCCTGCTGGTGTGGGTGTTTGCCTCCGGATGCACCAGGTACGTCCCCGCGGAGACTGTGCACACGGAGTACCGCGACCGCGACGTTGAACGTCTCGTGACCGACACCGTGGTCAACGACCGCTTCGTGATGGTTAAGGGCGACACCGTTATCGACTGGCGCGACCGCTGGCACAAGTCCACGGAATACGTGCATGACACGTGCTATGTCGAGCGTATCGACAGCATCCCCGTCCCATATCCTATGGAGCGCAAGCTGTCTCGGTGGGAGAAGGCCAAGATGGACCTCGGCGGCATCGCTTTCGGCGGCGTGGCAGTCGCCCTGTGCGCGGCGGTGGCGTGGATCGTGAAAAAGAGAAGGAGGAAATAGGCAATGGAAGGTCAGGGAAATGTGTTTTGCGCTTTGTTCGCGGTGCTCGGCGCGGCCATAGTGGATTTCTACGCGCATCTGTCGGGATGGCTGCTGCTCGCGGCGGGTCTGATCCTGCTTGACTTGCGCTTCGGCATCAAGGCGGCGAGGATTCGCGGCGAAGAGATACGGTTCTCGCGTGCATGGCGGCGCACCATCAACAAGAGCGTGGACTATCTGGGATGGGTGACGGTGGCCGAGATGCTTTCGCGCACGTTCGGCGTCACCCTCGGCGAGCCTGTCGTGTCGAAAGGCGTGCTGATGCTGGTGTATCTGATAGAGCTGTCCAGCTGCCTCAACAACTATTTCGAGTACAAGGGGCTGCCGTGGCGCATCGCCCCTCTGGACTGGATAAAGAAAAAAGTTTCGTTCGGCGACGTTGTGAAGAAGAAGCGATAAAAAAACCGCGCCCGATTTTTTCGATAACAGGTAAATTTCGTTGGTGCTTGAAAAAAGTGCTTTGTATGTGCTTTGTTAAAATAGTAAACCCCTTATATCTCAGCGAGCTATAAGGGGTTTGTCGTGCGCATGAAGGGACTCGAACCCCCACGACCTGAGTCATTAGATCCTAAGTCTA
>CAZAZA010000027.1:0-31533 GCA_964489495.1 uncultured Bacteroides sp. | reverse complement strand
GTGTACCCAATTATGAACTTGCTGTATTGGCTATTGTTATCCCGAACTCGCGTTAAATCTTATAATAAAGGGGTTCTCCTTTATAAAGGAGTATTTCAATACAAGTCCGAGTAAAGCCCCTCACCTTCCCTTACAAGTGAGAAGCGAAGCGTTTGATGTACCCATTAAGTCTCAAACCTACGATAGCGAAAACGAGATTCTCACTATAGAGTTTGAACGTCCTCTAACAGCGATGTCTCATTTCATATTCATCTCAAAGATGGATGAAAAAAGGTTGGGCTATGTGATAAAGTCGATTACGCTACCAGACACTCTTGTAGATGCACTTGACAAATGCTCTTCTGATAAGAAAGAGAGTATTGACTATACCTGCCCTTTGATAGAAGGTAAACACGCTATAGAAAGCACTTTTTGGGCTCCTGAAGGGAAAGTGGTTTTCTGGAGCAGCAATAATAAAATTGCATTGGTGCTTGCACAGTCGACTGGTATAACAACTCTTCCGGATTTTTTTAGTTTTATACATGAAGAGAAAAAGATTGTAATTCCAGAAGGTGTAGTTGCCTTGGGTGAACACTGTTTTGAAGGTAAAGAATACTTAATAGAGGTAAAACTCCCGAAATCACTGAAAAGACTACCCAAGTATGCTTTCAGCTCCTGTCGGTGGTTGAATAAGATAAATCTATCACATATAGAAGAGATTGGCGAGTTTGCTTTCTCAGAATCATGTTTCAATAAAGTAAAATTAGGGAAAAAACTTCGTTTTATTGGAGAAGGGGCTTTTACCGAACGTATAAGGTTGGGGGATATCAAATTCGAGGGAAATGAGCAATTTGTGCTTAATGAATATGGTTTAATTTGTGGAGATGTATTCATACTCTGTTCTACCAATCATGAACCTTATGAGATTCCAGAAGGTATATCACGGCTTGGGGTCAGAAGTTGTTGTCAATCCTCAGTGGAAAAATTCCCTTCAACACTTAAGGAAATTGGCGATTACGCTTTCTATAAACATTACAGGACTAGCGAGGTAGAGTTCCCGGAGAGTTTAGAGAAGATTGGCATCGCGCTGTTTAAGGTAAACCGTAATATTGAAACGGTTACGATCCCTTCAAAAATAAAAGTCATTCCCGAATTTACATTTTATCTCTGCGAACGTCTACGTAAGGTTCGGATAATGGGAGCTAATGTTGAGACTCTGCATCATTCGTTTGTTAATTCTAAATTTGAACCTGATAATAGCTTATTGAAGCAGAACTTTCAGACGTTAGAGATTCATTCTGTAATTCCTCCAGAATTAATATGTCATAAAATGTATGAAAGTGAGATGGATTTATTAACTATTGCGGAGATTATAGTTCCTCAGCAATCGGTTGAGCTATATAAACAAGCGCCAGGATGGGACAAGTACGCCGAAAACATCAAAGCCGGCGACTTCTAAATATGTAGGCCTCAAGGTTTTCCATAACTATTAATATTAATAAAATGAACGACTTCCTAAAATACTGGGACAAGGTGCTTGCTTACTGGGTTGAGTATGGCGAAATACCCGAATCTGAATCCTATTGGGATTTCGGGAAAATCGGATTGTACCCCGAATTGATGCCAGAACCTTATCTCGGCAACCCGGCTGATTGTAGTGTAGTTCTCCTTAATTACAATCCAGGTGCGGCAGACTATGACCTCTCGACTGAGAAAGGGCGCGAGGAATATCGCAAGGACAGCGTTCATCACTCGCGCCTCGATGACCCTGAGTCGATGTGCCATCACTATGCCCGCAATTATCGCGGGCGCGTTTTTGCGGGCAGTTATCTCGGTCGTGGTGTAGACCCGAAGTATGACACTTCAGGGCTACATCCCGCCGGGAAAAAGTGGTGGAGCAAACGCCTCGACTGGTTCAAGGAACTAATCCCTAAGTCAGAGAGACTGCCTTTTGCTCTCGAACTATGCGGCTGGCACTCCAACAGTTGGGAAAACATCAGATATGATGAAATGCTTCTTAATCAGTTGAAAGAGCGCCTCGATTCCGTGATTGACGAAGCCATCAAGTCATCGGAACTCGGCTTAGGCTTTTGTGTCGGCGCACAGTGGAGCGCTAAGGTGCTTCCGGCATTCGGCTATAAGGATGTGACCGCTGAGGTGTTGGGACTGCACGACTATCGCCGCGGTTGGAAACCGCTCGGCGGACAGCGCAACTACTGCATCATGCGTAATGACAACGGCACCTATATCATTAACACGTGGCTCTCGCGCGGCTTCGACATGATGCGCGTCCCATCCGAGGAATTCCGCCAAGTCGAAAAGAAAATCATTGGCAGCATCAGGAAGCATCAGGCAGGGACGAATTAGCGGATTTTTCCTGACAAATTTTTGAATTTTTCTATGTCGTTTACTATATTAGTGCCATGATAACACCAGAAAGACATAGAATACTGATTGTTCCTGATTTCGGCATTGGTGCCGATGACGGGCAGATGCAATCCCTCAAAGAGGCTATTGAGGCCCGGGGCGAGGCAAAGGTTATTGTAGCCGATTTGCGGCAAATGGTGCTCGACGAGCATCCCGAGGAGGAAATGCAGGCGACTAAAGTAATTGAATTGGCTGCCCGCAAACTCGAATCATTGGCTGCCGACCGCAGTCTCAACTGGAGCCCGGCAGTATATGATGATTTCGAGGACCCGCTACTTGAATTCGGATTGGCGAATGACATCGAATCTATCAAGGATGCCCCTAAGGAAGTGCCGGCAAACGATGCCCCAGTGCCACGCACCGTCCGGCGAACCCTCCCCAACGGACGCTCGCTTACCATCCATGTAAGCCGCACATCTAACGACGTGACCGGCGTGCCACACAGCATTGTTGTGCTAGGTCGCTCGGCCATGCTTGCCGATGGGATTGGAAAAAGCGATATACTGTTCATCAACCCGGTATATAACTCCGAGTGGCCATGGAAAAAGCAGTATTACGCCGGTCGCAAAGCCGCCGAAGAATATAATGATGCCATGCTTCATCTACATGAGCGCATCGAGACAGCTTATAGTTTCGGTACGATAGGTTACGGGCGTTTTCCTCAGCCGAGCCGTTACGGCATATTCACCTCTGATGAGGCATACCGCGACGACTGGGATTTCAAGGAGCGTTATCAGCGGCTCTCGATGGTTAATCCGGCAATCCATGACAACATCGATGCTATGGCTGCACTTATCTGCAGTTTTGATGCCCGGGAGATGGATATTCCGCTCCTTGATATCGACCGGCTTACGGTGGACTGTCCCCGCCAGCAGCTCATGCGTCATCCTGAATATTGCCGATTCGCAGAGCCTGTTCACGTAGCCGGAATATCCGCAATAGCATACGGCTTTGAATTCAGAACTCCTATGGGTAATGGGAATTCAGGGCTGATGGTAACGATTGAGGGAAGAGACGAAACCATCCCGATTGAAGCCTTCACGCATTACGACAACCTCGCGGCGCTGCGCGATGCCATCGCCAAGACACGAAAGGAGGCAGCAGAATTCGAGAAGACAATCAAACGTATAATGATAGTACCCGACTATTTCACACCCCATGACAGTCCCGCCGTGCTCGAACTGCGTCAAAGACTTGAAGAAAAAGGATATCGTGTTACCGTCTTCTGCGCGGGTGACACTCTTGAAAAATCACGTCAGGGACTTGAACGCATCTGTAAGCGTCGGCGATATGACCTGATCCTGACTATCGAGACCGGCTGCCTGCTCGCCGCACGACTTTCGGCCAGCCACCGCATATATATCAATCCCGACTGGGCGGCATGGGAATGGATGGAACATCATCTTGGCGAGGAGAAGGAGTTGATTGATCATCGCGGCGACCACGAGGGCCCGGTGTTCAGCTATCGCATTGACTGTGACGAAATCGACATGGCTCGTGATATGGCTCAGCGCTATAATATCCGGAAAGGCGACAGGATGTCGCTCGGATGGTTCACCGAAGACATTGTAGAAACGGGAGAAGACTCACGCATTTCCCAAGAACACATGAAACGATTCAATTCATGTTTCTATATACCTCATCTTCGTCTTGACACGGAAGAGGGACTCCAAATCCTCGCTAATGAAACCGACAAAATGCTTAAAACGAATGAAGACTGAAATTCAATACTCAGATGATGACCTGAAGGACGCACACATGCACACCATCCATAATCGTAAAGAAGTGGAGGCCTCACAATTCTGCTACTGCATCTGCTGCCGGACATTCTTCAAACCATCCGAAATCGATGCATACGCAGACAAGGGCGACACCGCAATCTGCCCGTACTGCGACTGCGACGCGGTTATAGGCGAGGCCTGTGGTATCAAACTGACAGACGAACTTTTGGAGCAGCTGCACGGCAAGTATTTCAGTTACGACGACATCGAAGAATAGTTGCCGGGGAGTGGCGTAACTGAGAATCAAAGAAAATTCACTATTTTTGCACGTGCTATACCCGGAGTTGCTAAACGAAGTCAAACAAAAATATTATTGAAATATGAAAGAGAAAATGTGCATTGACGGTTTTGAATTTGACCGCGCGTATTCAAGTGTATCCGATCAGGAAAACCTTGACTATTTCCTTGAAGAGAAGTTCAACAAATTTGGAATAAAGGATTACATTTCAGGGCTTCATCCTGAGATATATCCAAATCATCTCGGACTCCGCAGTGACGATGAGTTTAATCTGGATATAGTGGAGTGGGAACAAAGTCACTACAGTTCAGGCGACGGCAGCTTTGAAAAAGGATGGTATGCTGAAAAGTTGAACATTTCCGAGAAAAGGAAGGAATACAAGGCCGAAATTCTTGACTACTATCGCCAAAACGAACCGGACTTCTATAATTTCATCAAAGACAGAATAAAGATTTAAAAAATAAAAGCGATGGATAAAAAGATGATTGATCACTGCATTGATATCGCTGTCAACGCCCATAAGGGACAAACGGATCTTCATAAAGAAGCTCTGAATGAATTCAAGAAACATGGTTACGAATAATAATCACGGCGGCAAGATGCCGCCACTCCATTATTTATACAATTAGGGGGCGCCAACACCGCATTTCCGACCGCCTTTCCAAGTTTTTGTGTAATTTTGTCGGAGAAAAAATTAAGCAAATGAAGAAATACCATGTTTTAGCGGCATCTCTTTTTACGCCGATGCTGACAACTTTAAATGCGGCTGAGTCAAATGTAACTGCTGCACAACAGGCCGGCCCAAACGTAGTAATTATATTAGCCGATGATCTCGGATACGGTGATATGGAACCATATGGAGCAACACGTGTGAAGACTCCAAATGTAAACCGGCTTGCCAAACAGGGCACTACTTTCACTAATTGCCACGCTGTGGCTGCAACATCCACTCCTTCACGTTATTCTTTGTTGACCGGAGAATATGCCTGGCGACGTCCGGATACGGAGGTTGCTCCGGGCGATGCAGGGATGATTATACGGCCTGAACAATATACTATGGCGGTTATGTTTAAAAACGCCGGATACAATACAGCCGCCTTCGGAAAATGGCACCTCGGGTTAGGTGACAAAACCGGAGAGCAGGATTGGAACGCCCCTCTCGCAGCCCATCTTGGAGATATAGGTTTCGACCACCATTATATAATGGCGGCTACAGCCGACCGAGTGCCCTGCGTATTTATCGAGGATGGCAAGATAGCCAACTACGATCCTTCGGCACCGGTCTACGTCAGTTATAAGAAAAACTTTCCGGGTGAACCAACTGGCAGGGACAATCCAGAACTACTGACCAACCTGCACCATTCCCACGGACACGATATGTCAATAGTCAACGGAATCGGACGTATTGGCTATATGAAGGGCGGTGGAACCGCTCTATGGAAGGACGAAAATATTGCCGATTCCATAACCAAACATGCCGTCGACTACATACATGAGAACGCACATTGCGGGAAACCGTTCTTTATCTACTTCTGTACAAACGATGTCCACGTGCCGCGATTCCCTCACGAACGTTTCAGAGGCAAAAACGAGATGGGATTACGCGGCGATGCAATTGCTCAATTTGACTGGAGTGTCGGACAAGTACTCGAAGCGCTCAAAAAAGAGGGTATCGAAGACAATACACTGATAATCCTGACAAGCGATAACGGCCCTGTACTTGACGACGGTTATGACGACAAGGCTGAAGAGCTGGTAGGTTCACACCGGCCTACAGGACCATATCGTGGCAACAAGTACAGCGCATTCGAAGGTGGGACTATGGTACCGGCAATAGTTCGTTGGCCAGGCCATACTCCGGCAGGCAAAATCAACAATACACTTATGAGCAACATCGACTGGATGGCCTCACTTGGCTCTCTTTTAAACGCTCAGCTGCCAAAAGGATCGGCACCGGACAGCCATGACCGCTTAGGCAATCTTCTCGGAACGGACCTAACCCAGCCACCATATATCATAGAACAGTCAGGCACGCTGTCAGTACGTACTCCCGAGTGGAAATACATCGAGCCTAACGATGGCAAACCCATGATTACGTGGGGACCGAAAATCGAAACGGGCTACAGTTCATCCCCCCAGCTCTACGACATAAATGCCACCCCCGGCGAAACCGAGAACTTAGCCACAAAGCATCCCGAAGTTGTCTACGAGCTGCAAAGTATCCTTCGACGCGTACGCAACGGCCAAGAAAGTCGTGAATCCGTCAGGAAATAAAACCCGACACACCATCACCCCTATACAAATCATTCCAACCGACCCCATATCCGGGATTGGTTGGAATGATTTGTAAAAATTAGTAACTTATTATCGCTTGACGGCGAATTTGAGGGTGCGGGTGGAAGTGCGCAGCAGGTAGAAACCCGGAAGGAGTCCTGCAATCTCCGATGAACCGTCCGTTGATGAGAACTGCCCTTTGCGGCATTCAACGCCATTTATGTCATATATGGTATAGTTCTCACCGAGGGTAAAAGAACCTGCGGCTATGTCGTCAATACCGAGTGAGGGATCTTCACCGAGATCATGGAGAGTGAACGTTATATCGTCAAACTTCGACGGCCCGTTGTGGCGATAGGTATACGGAACCTGATCAGTACGCGTAAAATCTATTTCACGTCCGTTCTCACCCATATACATAAACCGACTCGAGCGATAGTAATCAAAACCTTCCGTTTCGAGTTTCGACATGTCAAATTTACCGTCGACCGTATAAACTCCACGCTTATTGCCGTTAGCCCTCAATGTGAACAATGACTGGTTGTTGGTAAGGTCAAGCCAAGCAAGCTGATTGTTCTCGATATATAACGACTGCAGGTAGGCGAAATCCGACAAATCGAGATGTTTCAGATTATTATTCCGCGCCTCAAGGCTTGTCAGCATATATGACCCTTCGATATCCAAGCTGTCCATCGAATTGTTATTGACATTCAGCGCTTCAAGCATCGGACATTCACGGATTATCAAACTCGAAAGGCCGGCATCATTAAGAAGTGCCTGCCTCAACGATGGCAATCCGGACAAGGTCAGCTCACCAAGGCTGTAACCCTTTCTGAGATACAGCATCTCAAGACTGTAATTTTCTCCGTAAAAAAACTCATTCACTGGATTGCCCTCAAGACTCACACGCACCAAGTTCTTCATACCGGTTATATCAATCTCTTCGACATGCTGACCATCACATTCAATGTATTCCAGATATTCAAGAAGCTTGACACCGTCGAGAGAGTAAATATCTGGATGATAGTTATTCTTGTCAAGTTCAAGTCTCGTGATATAGTATTTCTCTCTTGGTGAAAGATAGCCGTCCTTGTTCAGGTCATGTTCCTCAGAGAGAATTTTAAGCAGTCCTTCATCAGGGAAATTAGCGGTCGTCAACGCGATGACATCCGGACTGACAGGCGCCGTTATCGAAAAGCGAACCGAGTCGCCAACCTGTTTTCCACGGTGGTCGTAGAATTTCATTGAATAATCACCTAACTTTTCTTCAAACACCTTTGTCAATGACAACTCACCGGTTTCTCCGGGCGAAATATGGCAGACCATGTGGCCAAGCGACCTTTTATCGTTAGTCGACAGGTTTGTAATTTCGGCTGTGATCGTGCCGACAAACCAGTCTTCATCACAGTTGTTTAGAAGCAATTTAAGCGTCGCTTCTTCACACAGCGGAATCTCCGACGATATATGAACCGATTCCAAGAGAAGATCCGATGACTTTGAAGGAATATAGAGCTTACCATTACTGTCAACCAACCAATGGTTCTGAGCGCCGAGAGGGAATTTTATCTCCTTCGGAGTTTCATTAGTATCCCGCGTGAGCTTGTACATCAGATACAACCGAGTTCCTTCCTCCATGTTTCTGCAATTGATATGTGCAGTGTAAAAAATCGTACTGTGAGAATTCGGCGAAATTTTCTGTGAATAGAAGTAATCACTGTCTTCATTAAAATGGTAGGCGATTGCACCTGAAGGCGTCACTGACTTGTAACCAATATAAAATTCAGAATGGTCAGTCGAAAGATTTGCAAAATCCTCATATCCGAGATACGGGAGATTATTTACCGTGCGGATATGCCCGTTATCCGCCGATAGATCGCCCGCCGCATAAAGACATGATTCGTTATCCGGGTAATCACCGGGCGACGGCAACCTCTTTTGGATTCCGACAAAAAATTCCTGCCCGTAGTTAAATGCATTCTCCGGCTCATCATCATGCATCAAAGCTGTGAGACGATAAAAACCGTCGGAGATTCCATCCCAACCCCAGTTGATATGGAAGAAACGGTCAGAATTGCACCCGTCAATCACAAATGTGTGTCCCAGCTCCTTTTCGGAGATTGCGCTGACGAGTACAGGGCGTTTTGCCTGCAGTTCGTCTGACAAAGCCTTATATAGGTCGGACAGGGGCATATAATCGCGATGCAACGTCCTCAAAGTGCTTTTCTCATAACAGAAATAATCACCCAGTGCCCTGACTGCCTTGTTGGCATACGCGCTGCTTTCATCGGCTTTATAGCGTGTATCAATAGCCTCGCCGCATATTTTCATCAGCAATGCCACGGCATCGGCCTGCGAATCGTTGTAATCCTCATCTAAATAACTGTCAAGCATATTGTCCCATTCGAACTTTGTGCCGGCATATTTATCGTCACAAACTGCAGGCCATTTGTGATAATTCATTATCTGAGCTAACGCTGTGGCCGTACAGCCGGTAGGCGGCACAGTCGACCAGCTTCCGCTTATATCCCAGTCGACGATCGGAGGACACTGCCTGTTATAGGGATCGCCTTGACCCCATGTCGTGGTCAGGAGCGGCGACACATCAGCCACCTCAATCCTGATACCCGAAGATTCCCGGGCTTTCACACCACGTATCTCGGCATTATATAAGTTCAGCATGTATTTCAGTCCCTCAGGCAACAAACCATCGGATATAGTTCCGCCATCGACAACTGCCAACACCGGCGCAAATCTGTCATCGGCCGGAAGCACAATAAGACCTCCGTCAGTTCGGCTGAAAACATACGTCTTGTCGAATCCGTTAAGGCCACATAGCTTATACTCATCAATGCTACCGGCAACAGTTCTTTGCGGAATCTTTGCACCTGCATCCGAGAACGCGCGGTTGAGAGCATCCCCGGGGGTGATAACAGCCGCATTTATCTGCACAAGACAGGACATAGAACCCATCAGTGCTGCTAAAATCCTAATTTTCATATATGTGTATTGATTGGAAATTGAAAGACTAAGGTGTCATTGTCCCATAATGGGCAGCAAGCCGTGATTTACGGCATTAAGGACAAGTTCTGCCGAGTTACGGGCATTAAGCTTGTCAAGCAGATGTCTCCGGTGAGTCTCTATGGTATTGGGACTCAATCCCATTTCTGCTGCAATATCATCACTGGTCATACCGGTAGCCAGCCTTCTCAGTACTTCGAGCTCTTTAGGAGTAGGTATCTCACTTGTTTCCAGGATGCGGCGCAGTTGTTCGGCGCGGCGGCAATAATATGATTCGCCGTCAATCACCCGGTTTACGGCTGTGACGATTTCCGACGACAACACATCTTTAAAGAGAATACCCTCGACATTGGCATCGAAATACTCCTTGACAAGCCAAAGTTCCTCATGAATTGTATTTACAATAATCTTCATTCCCGGAGATGCCTGCCTGAGCCTGTTAACCAGATCTATTCCGGGACTATCGGGCAGTTCTATATCCAGTAAGCAAAGATTATAATGATTGGCGGCCGCCAATAAAAGTGCTTTGGCGGCCGTCGACGAGCAATCCACCCGGCAACCCTCACCCATGATGTCGAGCAGAAGATGATGCATTCCACGCAACACAATATCGTGGTCATCAACTATAAGAATATTAAGAGAGTTGTCAGCCATTATTGAGGATTTTGTTTCACTTCACAAAATTAGCGTGTCAAATCCAAATTCCCATCATGGTTTTCCGTGACTCCCTGCCGTTTTTAGCTACCTCTTTAGAGTGGCACTGTCACCTGAAGCTCATTTTTGTCACCGATCCTACCGATGCGTAAATCACCGCCTAAAGCTTTGACACGTCTGCCAATATTTGACATGCCAATGCCTCCTATTTTGTTGACACCCACAGTCATGGCTGCCCCATTGTCGCTTATTCGCAGCCTCATTTCATGTTCCTTTTCCGAAAGATCTATACTTACGTGCGTGGCATTGCCGTGCCGGCGGATATTTCCTACCCACTCCTGCACTATTCTGTAAAGATTTACGGATTGTTCAGCATTCAGACAGCCGGAATCCGAACTATCGACGAATGTCACTAATCCGGAGTTTTTGTCGGCATAGGCATCAAGAAGCTGTCCGAGCGTCACACCTCCAAAGCGGGGAGGTAACAATTCGTGAGATATTGAGCGTACTTCGTCACGTACAACGCGAAGCATGTCAATCACCTCCTCCTTGTCGGCTTTCGGCGACACTGCCATAAGTTCTATCCCGAGAAGGTCGTTGCACACACCATCGTGAAGCTCATGCGACAGTCGTCCGCGTTCCTGTTCGATTCCCTCAAGTCGCGAGCGAATATTAGCAAGTTCGTTACGGCGACGGATTGACTTGTAGAACAGCAATCCTGTACTCACGACAAAAACGAGAATCGCCAGCACTATACAGATAATTATCCTCTGACGCAATCTGTCACTCTCAAGTCTTGCTATTTCCAACTCCTTTTCCGCCGACTGATACTTGACATTCAGTTCCGAAATCCGGTCATCAATATCCGATTGGTGAAGACTGTCTGCTATTTCAATCGACCGCTCATAAGCTTCAGCCATTTTGTCAATGTCGCCGAGCGCGTGATAGTTTCGCGCAATATTCATCATCAAAGCGTCTAAAGGCATGAACGGCTTGGAATCCTTCATTTTAAGAATTCGCACCTGCATGTCGAGGCTCTCACGATAGCGTCCCATCTCAGCCAGAAACTGCCAGCTTTGTTCCATAAAACCGACGGCTTCTACAGAACCTTCAGGCACTTTCGGGAGAAGTTTTTCGCCTAATGAAATGTAATGCCTGACTGAATCGGTATTGCCCAGCCGCCGATGCATGGCCGCAATCGACGCATATGTTTTGAGCGTATAGCGCGGCACATTATGGCGTTCGGCAAGACGCACTATGTCACGCTCGACTTCAAGTCCCCTTTCATGCTCTCCTGCAAGAAACAGAGCGGATCCGAGAGTCGACGATGCATATATTTCAGTTGCAAGATCGCCGGCCAACCGCGCTTTCTCCACTCCTTTTCTGGCAAATGGCACGCCTTCGGCCGGTCGGCCCGAATTGGCAAATAAGACCGCGATCGAAGTCAATATATTAGATTCGAGCAATGGCTCGTCGCGACCTTCCAGCAGCTCGAGCGACAAGTTGTAACATACAAGAGCCGAATCCTGCTGCTGACTTACACGGTAAACCACTCCGAGGTCAGACAATGCGTTCACCCATATCATAGTGTCGCGTGTGCTGCGCGCTTCGTCGACAGCCTTCGATAAAGCGTCAACAGCACGCTCACTGTCGCCGAGAGTAAAATATGCGTTCCCTCTGATAGTGTTCAGCAACGCCCTGTCCGCATGGCCGAGTTGGCCTTTAAGGGCTTCGTCACATAGCTTCAACGCACTGTCGGGCGACTGGTTGACATAGGCATCAATCCGTTCGATCCATTCAGGTATATCCTGTGCATGCAAAGTGAAGCAAGATAACACAAATGCTAATATGCCTGTTATAAAAATACGTGTCATAATGCGTTCCCCTCATTTCTTGAAAAGCCTGAAAAACTCGCCGACCCATAGAACGAGTGACGTACCGCCGATGATAATCAGCCAGTCGCTGAACTTAAGGGGCACGACATTGAAGAATTGTCCCCCTATAGTCACGATTACTATCTGACCAATCAAAATGATTAGGGCTATCATTACGAAACCTCCACAATCCTTGAAGTGGAATGCCGAACGACCCGACTCAAAGGCCCGTGCATTGAACATATTCCAGAACTGCAAGAATACGAAAATCGTGAAGAACAACGAGAGTTCGTACGGCGAAAGCTGCACTTCGCTACCGTCAGACAGCAGATTGAGACCTTTTGGAGCAGCAAGCAAATCGCTGAGCGATGTCACAATATGAGTGTCGAAATAGTATAGTATCATCAAAAGCAGCCCGAAGAATATCACTCCCGTTCCGATAATCGACTTCCACATCGGATGATTAATGATAAATGCAGTCCGCGAACGAGGTTTATCATGCATTACCGATACTGACGGTGGCAGCGAGGCAAGAGCCATTGCCGCAAATGTGTCCATAATCAGGTTGACCCAAAGCATCTGCGTAACGGTCAGCGGAGATTCCATCCCCATAAACGCGCCGGCAAGGACTATAAAACAGGCCGCCACATTGACCGTCATCTGGAAAAGTATGAAACGCTGGATATTCTGATAAAGCGAGCGTCCCCACATCACGGCACGGCCAATCGAAGCAAACGAGTTGTCGACAATCGTAATGTCAGAAGCTTCTTTAGCAACAGAAGTGCCGTCGCCCATCGAAAGACCCACATGGGCAGCTTTAAGAGCCGGGGCGTCATTCGTACCGTCACCGGTAACTGCCACCACCTCGTTGTTGGCCTGCAGAGACTCCACAAGGCGTTTCTTGTCCATCGGTCGAGCTCGGGCTATGATTTTCAAGTCACCGACGCGCTCGCGTAGCTGACCGTCGGTAAGTTCGGCAAACTCCGTTCCGGTTATTATATTGCGGTCGGAATCTATGTCATCATTCCAAAGTCCTATCTGTCGGCCGATTTCCTTGGCTGTGCCGGGAGTGTCACCCGTTACAATCTTGACTTTGATACCGGCTTCTGTAACCTGACGTACTGCCTCCGGAACATCCGCACGGACAGGGTCGGAAATAGCCACGATTCCGAGGAAGGTCAGATTGTCTGCCACCACGCGGTTGTCGGCGATTGTCCTGTCGTCCGGATTCAACTCCTGATATGCAAAACCGAGCGTTCGCATTGCCTGATTTTGGTATTCTATTAATTGCGCATCTACTTTCTGCTTTGTGACGCCGGGAGTATTGCGGCACATACCGAATACTATTTCAGGGGCACCTTTGACATACAGGATTGTTTTCACTATGGACGATTTCACAATTGTGGCCATATATTTGCGTTCTGTCGAGAATGGAAGTTCCTCAACGCGCGTCACATTGTCCTTGAGGTCAAGATAATTGATACCTCTCTCTTTCAGCCACAACAGCAGAGCTCCTTCAGTCGGGTTCCCGAGCACCTGAGGCTTGGCACCTGACAGGTCAAGCTGAGCCGTCGAATTGACCGCTATGCCTTCATATAATACCTCATCCGAAGGATTACCGAAAAAGTTTGTCTTATAGACCTGCATCTGGTTCTGCGTCAGGGTTCCGGTTTTATCCGTACATATCACTGTTGTCGCACCCATTGTCTCACAGGCATGCATCTTGCGCACGAGGTTGTTCGTTTTGAGCATACGGCGCATCGAGTAGGCAAGCGACAAAGTCACAGCCATAGGCAATCCTTCTGGAACAGCCACCACAACAAGCGCCACCGCAATCATAAGTGTCTGCAGTAAGTAGGTAAGAAACGATATCCATTCAAAGTCCATGTTTACAAAATACATGACTATCCTACCTATCACGATCGCAGCTGCGAAACAGTATGAAATGCAGGTTATTAATTTACCGAGGCGGTCAAGCTGCTCGTTAAGCGGTGTCTTTACGCTGTCATCGATTTGAGCGGCCTCAAACACCTTCCCGTTCTCGGTTTTATCTCCGACGGCAAATACTTGCATAATTCCATGCCCCTCCATGACTTTTGTTCCCCTCATTGCATGATTCGAGGGGAAAGTGGCATCTTTGTCAAATTCAGCAGGGTCAGTGGTCTTGTTGCATACTGGTTCGCCCGTTAGCGTCGATTCGTCTATATTAAGTGATACAGCCTCGAGCAATTCGCCGTCAGCGGGCACTTCCTCTCCGGTATTCAGTATGACAATGTCACCGACTACAACATCTTTTTTGGGAATCTGCATGGCATTACCATTACGTACCACCTGGACCGGTTCGTCGTCATTCACCTGATTAAGCAATGCAAACTCTTTATCGGCCTTCATTTCAAAAAAGAAAGACAATCCCGTAGCAAGCAGAATTGCAATAAAAATACCTACCGGTTCGAAGAAAACTGTGGCACCCCCTCTAAGCCCCCAATACTCATAACATGAAATTCCGGCCGAAAGCACTCCCGCAATCAGCAATATAATGATCAGAGGATCTCTGAATTTTTCAAGAAACCGTTTCCACAACGGCTCACTCTCCGGTGGAGTCAGGATATTGACACCGTACTTATTGCGGCTTTCCAGTACCTCGGCATCAGTCAGCCCTGTAAAATGATGTTTCTGAGACATATTCTTAAAATGGAATTATTAATGCAGAACGCAAAATTACTGTTTTTGTTTCACAAGAAATCCCGGCTTCTTAATATTTAATAAATCTTTAATAAAACGTGAGAACGAACTTGCATCAAAAAATAACCCGGGATGCAGTGACCCGGGTTATTTTTTGATTATGTCTGACAATCAATATTCTTTCCAAGGAGTAATGGAAATCTCACTGACCGGTCGATTGATAAACGCCTTGACATAAGCGCTCGCAAGACGGGCGTTTGTCAGCAACGGTATGTTGTGGTCGATTGCCCAGCGGCGTATGCGATAGCCATTTGTAAGTTCGCGTTTTGTGTGGTTCTTAGGTATATTTATCACCAGATCGACCTTGTGGCCTGCGATAAGGTCGAGCACGTTCTCGCCCTGTTCGTCAGGCCAGCATACCGCCTGAGCCTCTATGCCGTTATTGTTTAGGAATGCAGCCGTACCTTCCGTGGCATAAATCTTGTATCCATTCTCGTCAAGCATGCGGCATGCGTCAAGCATGTCGACCTTGCCGCGTAAATCACCCGAGCTGACCAGCACAGCTTCTTTGGGGACATGATGTCCGACCGAAATCATTGCATTCAGCAGAGCCTCGTCAAAATCGCGGCCGAGACACCCGACCTCGCCGGTCGACGACATATCCACGCCAAGAACAGGGTCGGCTTTGTGAAGACGGGCAAACGAGAATTGCGAAGCTTTGACACCGATGTAATCGATGTCGAAAGTCGAGGTATCCACTTTTTCGACCTTTTCGCCGAGCATGATACGGGTTGCTGTCTCTATAAAGTTCTTTTTCAGCACCTTGCTGACAAACGGGAACGAACGCGACGCTCTCAGGTTACATTCTATCACCTTTACATAGTTGTCTTTGGCAAGATACTGTATGTTGAACGGTCCGGAGATATTGAGTTCGCGTGCTATCTTGGCGCTTATACGCTTGATACGCCGTGCTGTGGCCATGTATATTTTCTGAGCCGGGAAGACGAGAGTGGCATCACCCGAATGCACTCCGGCAAACTCGACATGTTCAGAAATTGCATATTCTACAATCTCACCATTACGGGCAACCGCATCGAACTCTATTTCTTTGGCATTCTGCATGAATTCAGAAACGACAACCGGATATTCCTTCGATACTTTGGCGGCCTGCGAAAGAAATCGGTGAAGAGCGTCGTAGTCATAACATACATTCATGGCTGCGCCCGAAAGCACATAACTCGGACGTACAAGCACAGGGAAACCTACCTCTGAAATAAACTTGTCGATGTCGGCTTCGGTTGTAAGTTCGCGCCATCTCGGCTGGTCAATTCCAAGCTGGTCAAGCATTGCCGAAAATTTGTGTCGGTTTTCGGCCCTGTCGATTGACACCGGGGATGTGCCGAGCACCGGGACATGGCGTCTGTAGAGTTTCATGGCGAGATTGTTTGGTATTTGTCCCCCGACGCTGACTATAACCCCGCGAGGTGTCTCAAGATCGAGTATATCCATCACACGTTCGAAACTCAACTCGTCGAAATACAAGCGGTCACACATGTCATAGTCAGTCGAAACCGTCTCGGGATTATAATTGATCATTATAGCCTTATAGCCGAGCTTGCGGCATGTCGAGGCTGCGTTGACCGAACACCAGTCAAACTCAACAGAGCTACCTATACGGTAAGCTCCCGAACCGAGTACCACAATATTATTGCCTGCATTCATGTCGTAACGGATCGAATTTTCCTCGGCTCCGTAAGTCACATACAGGTAATTGGTCAGATCGGGATATTCCGAGGCAACAGTGTTTATACGGCGGACACGCGGCGTGATATCAAGATTTTTGCGATGAGCACGTACGCGAAGCACTTCCGACTCCATATTACCGGCCGGATGCTCTACAAATCGCGCAATCTGAAAATCTGAAAAACCAAGACGCTTAGCCTCGTGCAATACATCAGCAGGAAGATTTTCGATTTTATCATAGCCTTCAAGCACCTTCTTATAGTTGACTATATTGGCAAGACGGCTGATAAACCATTTGTCGATACGTGTCAGTTCTTCGATACGTTCTACGCTGTAGCCTTCTTCAAGAGCCTGAGCGATTGCAAATATTCGTGTGTCCGTCGGGTGCGACAGTACTTTGTCAAGGTCATCGAAATGAAGGTCGTTATTGCCTACAAAACCATGCATTCCCTGACCGATCATCCTCAACCCTTTCTGAATAATCTCTTCAAACGACTTGCCGATCGACATAATCTCGCCAACCGATTTCATTGACGAGCCGATTTCGCGGTCGACCCCTACGAATTTTGAAAGGTCCCAGCGTGGTATCTTCACAATCATATAATCGACCGACGGAGCGACATAAGCCGAGTTAGGTGTTCCCATTTCTCCGATTTGGTCGAGAGTATATCCGAGAGCGAGCTTTGCAGCTACAAAAGCCAGAGGATAACCCGAAGCCTTGGATGCAAGGGCCGAAGAACGGCTCAGACGGGCATTGATTTCAATAATGCGGTAGTCATTTGTTTCAGCATTGAACGCGTACTGAATGTTGCATTCGCCCACTATGCCGATATGACGGACCACACGGGTCGCGATATCCTCAAGCATTTTGATCTGTTCGGATGTAAGCGACACTATCGGAGCCACTACGATCGACTCACCTGTGTGGATACCCAGAGGGTCGAAATTCTCCATAGGCACTACAGTGAAACAGTGGTCATTGGCATCGCGTATCACCTCGAACTCAATCTCTTTCCATCCTTTGAGAGATTCCTCGACAAGTATCTGCTTTGAATATGCGAGTGCGCTTTCGCAGTGACAGCGGAATTCCTCTTCATTCGTGCATATGCCCGAACCAAGTCCGCCAAGGGCATAACCCGAACGTACCATGACGGGGAAGCCTATACGATTGGCAACCTTGACGGCATCCTCAATATTTTCGACTGCCTGCGACACCGGTGTCTTGACATCGATTTCGTTGAGTTTTTTGACAAAAAGGTCGCGGTCCTCGGTTATCATTATTGCTTCTACCGACGTGCCGAGCACCTTAACGCCATACTTTTCAAGTGTACCGTTGAGATACAGCTCCGTACCGCAGTTCAAGGCTGTCTGACCGCCGAATGCGAGCAAGATGCCGTCAGGGCGTTCTTTTTTAATTACTTCTTCAACGAAATAGGGAGTAATCGGAAGAAAATACACTTGGTCGGCCACGCCTTCCGATGTCTGTATCGTGGCAATGTTGGGATTGATCAGCACCGACTGTATACCCTCTTCGCGCAGGGCCTTGAGAGCTTGCGAACCGGAATAGTCAAATTCGCCCGCCTGGCCGATTTTAAGGGCTCCGGAACCGAGAAGCAAAACCTTTTTCATCGTATATTTTGTTTTTTCGGGATTATTCTGACTGGAAAGTTACCAGTACAGTATAGTTGGTTTATTTATTGTTAGTTATGTCGATTGTTATTGTTTGCGGGTGACAAAATAGTACCAAAAATCGGGGAAAATGGGCTTTTCGGGGCTTTTTGGCACCGGTGGCAGAGCCGCCGTTTTTTCGCTATACTTGTTCCTTGTTTGTCCCTCGGCTGCGTATAATCTCGATGATGCTTTTCTTGCTTTTTCGCTTCTGCAACCACAGGACTAGCATTATCACACCGGCCAAGCCGAAGATTACCGTGACACAGCAGATGAATAACTTCCAATACTCATTCTTGAACGACGAAGATAGGATGGACAGGAAGAAAGCTACCGCGAAGGACAAGCAGGACAGACCTATGTTCAGGAAGGTGTCAGCCTCGTTTCCCATCTCCAGTTCGCGAAGCTCCCCGTCGCTGACCTCGTAGATATTGACTGTCTTGATGTGATGACGCTCAACCTTAGTGATCCCCCCAAAGACGTTCTTATTGTTTTGTGCCATTGTGTATGCTGTTAAAAATTGACTTCAGGTACTCACTCGAATCCTCGCTAAGATACCAGGCAGATGAAAAGTCTGCATCAAGGCGGATTACCATCAGTTTTGCATCGCGCTGCTTGTCAAGCATCATGGAGCGGATATCCTCGCAGCGTTTTAATTCGTCAACCTCAAGTTCGCCAACAAAAACGTTAGAGAATATTTTTCGGGTGTTCTCGAAAATAATGTCTAACTTTGTTTTTTGCGTTTCATATGTTTGCGAACTTATAACCAAAAAATACTGTTTCATAAATTCTGTTTTATGTCAGAAGAGAGAGATTTGCTTTTACTGATTATCGTTATTCTGTTAGTGGTTATTGCAACGTTTCTCGGAGCAATACTATACTGCGCATGCTCAATCATGCAGGCTGTACAGTGACCGACTGCAGCTCCCTGACCGCGTCGGTTATATCGGTTATCGCTGTTTTTATAAATTCTTTCAGGTCCATGGCTGGCTGTAAAAAATCATTTCAATTATCAAATTTTGGCAGGCCATAACCGATTATCCTATCAAACTCCTCAAATGAGGAACCGACATCCCACCCCTTACTGTGAGCATGATAATATAACTTTACCCGCTTGTCGGGACTTTTTAAATTGTAAAGGAAATCATCAAAGCTTCCCATGTCGTAATTATCATTTACGTATTTATCATAAAGCCATTTTCTTGCCTCAGTGGATTTGGCGACCCTATTGTTATGGCTTATGGCTTGCAAATGTTCGTATTGTTCATCATTAACGCATATCGCGCAGACGCGGAAATTTTCCCCAACGAATTCAGCTGTGTCAACAGGATGTTTGGCATATATGTCATGGCCGTTCTGGTCCTTTCCTTGTTTCAGTTTTTTACAGTCCGCATCAGCATGAATCACGTAGGCGTCATCTTCGTATATGTATCGACCATCCTCATGCTTGAACTCCGAGCATGAAACGAGAAATATCATCAACAGAAGTAGGAATGATTTCATTGTAGGTTATTTCGGGGTTACATGGTGGTGAAGAAGCGGGTGGCGGTTAGGACGGTTATATCCGTTATCGCTGTTTTTACAAATTCCTTCAGGTCTATTGCCGCTCATCCATTGGCTTAGTTCTCATATTTGCAGGATTAACAATATGACTGTGGCTGCAAATGACACTGGTAACAAATAAGAAGCTATTATTTCTAAGATTGGAATTGGTGGGAATAGAGTTTGAATTACAAACTTAACACCATAGGCAGCTATAGGAATCCACCATGTGGTTATAAAACAAGCCCATATGAATAGACCGATAGTCGCAAATCCACCTAATCCTGAACATATGCTTAGATAGTTACAGAATGCTTTAGAGCTTCCCCTAAATTGGGTGTATAGATGAGCCGTCAAAAATTGCAAAACTCCTGTCAATACAAGAAAGTAAATGAAATCTTTCATTTTCGTTCCTCCATTAATTTAATGATTTTATCTTGAGCTTCGATGAGCTTACGTTTCAGCTCCGCGTTTTCGGCTGCGAGATCGGAATCTTCGTCAGGGACGGGGCCGTTGTATTCTGTTCCCTTGTGTTCTATCTTGCCCTTCTCCACATAGTCGCGTCCGGCTTGCCTTACCTCAACGTCAATCTCTTCGTCAAAGAGGAAACCAATCTTAATATTCAGTGCCTTGGAGATGGCTTCAATGGTACTGATTTTAGCGTCGCTGCCGTTCAAGATTGCATCTAATGTAGTCCGTGCAATACCTGTCGCAGAGCATAGTTTTGTCTTGGTAATTACACCTTCCGCCATCGCCTTTTCTATCTTCTTGATATTCAGCATATTACCAAATATTGTAGCGTTTTAAATTATTTTAACGTATTGTTTAGGCTACAAATGTAGTTTTTATACTACCTTTGCACCGTAAAGTTATAAACAAATATTGAAATAAGCAAAAATGAAACCCCATAAACGATACAGAAAACGACAGGCCGACCGCGGCGTGTGGCTCAGGCTTAAGCTGATTATCGCTTTTGATGGTGACGTGACAAAGGCGGAAACAGCCCTCGGATTCGTAAACAACAATCCGGAAGCGTCGGAAGAATACCAACGTTTCAAGGAGTGGAAGCTAAAGAAATTCGAGGAAGACCTCGCCAGAAAAGGGGGCAGATTAATCAGGCCGGTTTCGACAGAAGGGCCGTCAGAACGATAATCTTTTCTCCATTGTAGGTATCGATGGCAGTGCTGACAGGGAGGATGTCCCAGCCCTTGTCGATTTCCTCACTGAAAACCTCGGAATAGTCAATAGGCCCCTCCAGCTCGTACTTCAGATAAGCCCACTTGGTGATAATACTTTTCATAACGGTGATTTTTAGAGTAATACGACAACAAAATTATAAACAAATATTAAAACAAGCAAACTATGAAGCTGACAATCGAGATAAGCACGGCGACGCATATCCATACCGACGACGAGCAACGGCCTGAGTTCTCCGTGCAGTCATACCTCGGCGGCTTGGATGACTGGGGAAAACCGGAATCGTGTTGGTCCTATGGGAAAAGCGCGGAGCTTCAGGCGATAGGCACGGCGCGGCTGATAGACCTCGACCGTAAGATCAGGGAACTCGTTGAGGACTACTCGCAATCGAGCAGCCCCCGAGACTGGAGAATCTGCAAGAACTCCTCAAAGGAACAGAACGTGGAATATGTTTTCCCATCCGACATGAAGAGCTTGGCACGACCCAGATGACCCGGGGCCACTGCGACCAGATTGTCAAGGTTGATGTACTTGACATCGCTCGGTTCATCTATTTCAATCTTTATAATATTTGCCATAACGGTGATTTTTAGAGTAATACGGCAACAAAATTACAAACAAATATTAAAACAAACAATATGAGTAAAGAAAAGACAACAGACAAGCCGCTGCTTTCCACGCTCCGCGAGCTGGAGGTAGGAAAGTCTGTCACATACCCGATTAGCCGCAGGAGCTACGTCTGCTCCGCCTGCACGAGGTTCGGCATGGAGTGGGACAAGGAGTTCAAGACGACCTCCAGCCGCGAGAACAAGACGGTCACAGTCACCCGCACAGCATAACCCTTAAAAACAGAGACAGTCATGAGCATAGAGCAAAGACTTGAACGCATCGAGGCACTTATGTCGATGGGGATGAAGGAAGTGCTTAACGTGAAGGAAGTGGCCGTCCTGATCCAGATATCGGAAAGCAGGGTTCGCCACCTTGTCTCGGCCCGCGACATCCCCCACTACAAGAACGACAGGGGGCAGGTCTCCTTCCGCAAGTCGGAGGTAGAGGCATGGAGGCTCGGCCAGCGCGTCCCCACAAACGCAGAGACCGACCGGCAGGCTGAAACCTACATTGCCAACCGCAGGATCTAATGACGACGGATATGGGGAAAGATACCAAATGGTTTCTTCGCGGCGGCGATTTCCGCCCGGAAAAACTCACGCCGGAAAACATGTCGATGCTGGGGTACAGCGACGGACACAAAGCGTTAGAACAGCTCGCAGAAACCTGCAACCTGTTCGACACGGAAACGGAAGCTGTCAAGGCATCAACAGCTGTCCGCTCGGTACTCGCCTTACTCAGCCACGGCCGTTCAGAGCGTCAAGGGTGTAACCGACAAAAGAAAACGCCCTCATGTAGTAACCGACACAGTCCTCGGACAAACCGGCTTCCCGGAAAGCGTCTAAAGGGAACTCACGGCCAGCCGTTTGGGCTGCAATCGCCCAACGGACAAAACGCCTCTCGTCACACGGGTGATAGCTCTCCGGCCAATGCGAAAGGAATTCATCTAACAATTCAGATTCAGTCATTTTTGTAAATTTTTAGTTTGGTCACCGCGAATTTACAAAATCCCCCGAAAAGCGCGGAGCGTCACTTCGATGTGGCCGGGGGAGCCTGACAATAAGGCGCAACAGACATGGGAGATAAAGCAACACACCTACAACGCGGCAACCCGAGATGCCGCAAATGCCCATCGGGGACGAACAGCGTCAACGGCAGGCACTGCCTGAGGCTCGGGATAACGGTCGAATACCTCGACAATCCCCCATGCGAGACAACGAAAACAACAACGACAACCAACAAAACAACGACAAAATGAAAACTACCCTTTCAATCATACGCGTCGCCATACTGACCGCCCTCCTTGCAACGGCCTTGGCCTGCATCTTCTCGATGCCTCACGACAACTCGCAATCATGGCTGTTCCTGCTACTGGTGTCGAAAGCCGCCGGGCTTGCAGCCGCCTGGGCCGCCACAGGGCTCTACTCGCGCTGGAGCGCACGCGACTTCTGGATCTCGCGTTACGACCGCTGGTGTCACAGCGGGGCAAACGACTGGCAATGAATTGTTAACTACGACCATATATGTACTTGCTTAATTTTATCATTTTTAATGGTTTTCGATTCTTTGTTTTAGGTTAGCACCAACCCGCTACGCCGCGAGGCGCACGGCGGGGACACTGGCCCGGTAGCTCACAGAAGAGCAGCGCTATTCAGCGCAGGCGGCAGCCCGAAAGCTGCCCCGGGCCGCCAAGAGACAGGACGGCGGTCCTGCTCGTGATTGAAGGACGGCGGCGCTGCCGCCACCGGCAGTGCCGCCTTTTTTCAGCCGAGGGAAGCCGTCCAAGACATTACAAACCACAAAAAACCTCATTCATGAGCACAAACAGATTCGCCGACACTATCGGCAAGCTTCAGAAAATCAAGCCGTGGGATGTTCCGCTGAGCCCGGACGTGGAAAACCACATCGTCACGCTCTACAACACCATCCACCGCGAGGGCGGCGAGGCGTTCTACGAGCGCGAGTCGCGCTATATCAACCGGATGATAGTCGACGACAAGAACAAATGGAACGTGACCTCGCTGTCGGTGTTCCTCGCATTCGTCGACCTCGCTGTCAAGGACCTCACGCTCGAACCGGGGGCACAGGCGCTGTGCTACCTGCTCAACAGGAGCGTGAAAGTCACGATATCCGACGGGGAAGGCCACCTCAAGGAAGGCTGGGAGAACCGCGCATATATCTCGGTGACCGGCTACGGCGAAATCTACATGCGGCAGCGCTGCGGCCAGATACGCCACTGCGACAGCCCGACGGTGGTGTACGAGGGCGACGAGTTCGGCTACAAGGAGCGAAACGGACGCAAGGAGGTGGCCTACGGCCTGAACCTCGGACACAACGCCGCCAACCCCATCGCCTGCTTCATGAAGATCACACGCATCGACGGCACGGTGGACTACGCGATCATACTGCCCGAGGCTTGGAAACGCCTTGAGAAATTCTCCCTGAAGCAGAACGAGAGAGGCCGACGCGACAAGGAAAACGCCAAGGCCAACGACCTCTACACCTCGGGGCTCGACGGCAGCATCGACCCCGGCTTCCTCATCGCCAAGTGCGTCAAGCACGCATTCAAGAACTACCCGAAGCTGCCCATCGGCAAGGGCATGGTCATGGAGGCCGACCTGACGGAGGCCGAGGCCGTCCCCGACTACTACAGCATGGAAGAAACCGAAGCGCCGTGCCCCGAGCCGAAAGAGCCGGAATCGTTCGCCGAGCCGGCAGACACATCGGACGGCGTGACCGTCGACCCGTCGGCAGACGGCAACGACGACGGCGTCTGGTGAAAACAGCAAGACAGTACAGAAAAAAATTACCAACCTAAAACGATTCAATCATGAGCAACGAACTGACCCATTCGGTGGCAACGTCGACAGCGATAGCGTCCTCTTCGGAAAACGTGGGGGTTATCGTGGAACGCACGCCGGAATTTTACAACAGCAACCGCAAGTCGCATGACAACTGCCTGAGCAGCTGCACCGCCCTTCTTGAAAAGATCGAGAAGTCGGGGATGACCGACGAGCTTGACCAGAAGGCGGCCCTCTACATTGAGAAGACACGACGCACCATCAAGGACATGACCGAGCGGCGCTCGCCCGTGACCCAGCTGTTCGACCGCGTGCGCAAGGAATTCACGGCACTTGAGAACGACATCAACCCCGCCACGGCGGGCACGGTGACCTACCGGCTGCAGCAGCACCGCAACCGGTACGCGGCCATGAAGCGCGAACAGGAGGAGGCACGCCGCAAGGCCGAGGAAGCCAAAAGACAGGCCGAAGCGGCCCGCGAGCAGTACCGCGCGGCATGCGTGGACGACTACAAGGGCAAGTTCAACGAGCTGGTGGTGTCGCGGATAAACGATCTGACCGAGCTGTCAGGGAGCCTGACTCTCGAAAACTACCAGGCCGTCCTCGACACGCTCACCGGTTTTTCCGACGAGCTGCCCTCCGACTGGCAGCCCACTCCGTCGGTCCGCATCCCCTTCAACATCACACCCGACGAGGCACGACTGATACGCGGCAAGGCATTCCAAGAGCTGTCCAATCAGTTCCGTGAGCAGTTCCACGCCGAGGTGGGCGACTACCGTCAGGACATACTCGACCGCATGCCGTCGAAAAAAGCCGAGCTGGAGCGCATGGCCAAGGCATCTGAGGAGGAGGCCGCGAGAATAAGCGAGGCCGTGCGCCGCAAGGAGGCCGAGGAAGCCGCAAGGAAGGAACGCGAACGCGCCGAGCGCGAACGGGAGGAGGCAAAGAAAGCCGAGGTCCGCAAGGCCAACGACGAGGCCGCCGGCCTGTTCGACGCCGTACAGGCGACGGTGCAGTCATACCAGCCCAAGGCCAAGGTGACCAAGCGCATACGCGTCACCAGGCCGGAAGGCTACCTCAAGGTATTCATGATGTGGTGGGCGAAATCAGGGAGCACGCTCTCCGACGAAGAGCTTGCCAAGGTGTTCAAGAAACAGGTGACGTTCTGCGAGAACCTCGCAAACAAGGAGGGCGAGTTCGTGCGTGACGCGGACGTAGAGTACGTGGACGAAGTCAAGGCACAGTGACATGACCGGAAACCCAGACACATACTACCTGCGGAAAGAGGTCTCCAACTCCGACCTGACGGCCCTCAAGGACCTCCTTCACCCCCGGCTGCAATTCGGCAGCCGGGACGAGGCGTTCCGGTTCGGCAACCTGGTCGACGCCCTGATCACCGAGCCGGCGCGCGTGAACTACTACCGCCTAACGGTGGACGACACGCAGTACACCGAGGACGAGTTCCGCCACGCCCAGGAGATGCACCGTGCGCTACGCGCGGAGGCACGGAGTGACAAGTTCCTCGACTACGTGCTTCGCAACGCCGAGACACAGCGGTTCATGGTGAACGAGTCGCAGGAAATGGAATACTGCGGCTTCCGTTTCACCCTGCCGACACGCTGCAAGTGGGACTGGTGGCTCGGGAAGTTCGGCGGCGACCTTAAGTCGACGTTCGCATCCACACAGAAGGAATTCGAGGAGGCGGTCGACTTCTTCGACTGGGACCGCTCGCGCGCGTGGTACATGGACATCGCCGGCTCGGACCGCGACTTCATCTACGCCATCAGCAAAAAGAACTGCAAGGTCTTCAAGAAGCACATCCGGCGTGGCGACGCTGTATACAACGCCGGTCGCGAAAAATACGAGGAGCTCGCATTCCAGTACTGGGCATTAAACCTGACAGCCGTATGAAACCGGGACAGTACCACTATATCAGGCGCGGCAGGTTCTACGAGATCTACCGCTGCACGGAGGCCGGCACGGACGGATGCGCCGGGTCGGTGCACGTACTTGACGAGCCGCCGTTCACTGACCGCGAACAGGCACGCAGGCGCGTTTACGAACTTAACGGATGGAAATATACGACAAAACCATGAGTGACGAACTGAGACATCGACTAAAGGTCGAGCCCTACCCCTACCAGCGGGAGGGCATACTGTTCGGCCTGAGGAAGAAGCGCTTCCTCATCGGCGACGAGCCGGGGCTGGGCAAAACGCTCCAGAGCATCGGCGTGGTAGACTGCGCCGGGGCGTACCCGTGCCTTGTCATCTGCCCCGCGTCGCTCAAGATAAACTGGCAGCGCGAGTTCGAGAAGTTTACCGATAAGCGCGCCCTCGTTCTCGACGACGCGACACGGGCCACGTTCCCGTACCTGCTGTCAAGGGGCATCTACCAGGCCGCCATAGTAAACTACCAGTCGCTTCGCAAATACTTCGTATGGGACATAAGGGCCAACGGCTCTTTCCGGCTCAAGGACGTTGTTTTTTCCTCCTGCATAAAGGTTTTCAGATCGGTGATCATAGACGAGTCGCACCGCGTCAAGGACCCGGGCGCACAGCAGACAATCTTCACCAAGGGCATATGCGAGGGCAAGAAGTACATAGCCCTGCTTTCGGGAACGTCGGTCGTGAACCAGCCCGAGGACCTCGTCGCGCAGCTCTCCATCATGGAGCGGCTCAACGACGACTTCGGCGGCCGCGGCAAGTTCGTGTCGGATTTCTGCTCCTTCGGCAAAGACCAGAAGGAGGAACAATTCGAGGCCCTCGCCACGCTGTCGGACATGCTCTACGACAAATGCATGATACGCCGCGAAAAGAAGGAGGTGCTTCCCGAACTCCCCGACAAGACGCGCACCGACCTATACGTGGAACTGGATCCCGAAAGCCGGAAAGTGTACGACACCGCCGCCGCCGACCTCCGGGAATACCTTGAGACGTACACATGCTGCACCGACACGGAAATCCGCCGCAAGATGCGCATGGAGGCGCTTGTGAAGTTCATGACGCTGCGCTCGCTGTCAGCCAAAGGCAAGGCGAAACAGGCCGTCGACTTCGTAAACACGTTTCTCGCCAACGGCAAGCCGCTCATACTGTTCTGTTCGCTGCACGAAATCGTGGACGAGATCCAGAAAGCCTTCCCCAAGGCCGTCAGGGTCACAGGCCGCGACTCTGCGGTTGAGAAACAGGCTGCCGTCGACTCGTTCCAGAGCGGCAACGCCCAGCTGATCATCTGCTCCATAAAGGCTGCGGGGGTCGGCCTGACTCTCACGGCCTCGTCGAGCGTTGCCTTTATCGAGCTGCCGTGGACGTATGCCGACTGCTGCCAGTGCGAGGACCGCGCGCACCGCATAGGGCAGAAGGACAATGTGACATGCTACTACCTGCTCGGGCGCAACACCATCGACCCTGTCCTCTATTCGATCATCCACGAAAAGAAGGCTATCGCCAACCGGATCATGGCGGCGAACGACGACATACCGCAGGATGAGATGTACTTCGAGGAACTTGTGTCGGCATTCATGGGAGGGACGAATGATGGAGGTGGCTAAGACGGACATGCAGAAAGTCGTCACCTACCTCGACGACGCTGCCAAGCTATACGACGCGCTCGCCACCCTGCCGATGCAGAAGGCCGTGTGCCGGGCGCACATGATCAGGCAACTGACCAGCAAACTTAAATCAAAACTCAATAACGAAAACAGCAAAAACAAATGACAATGAACGAAACGGGAACGGGATTCAAGACCTACACCGGCACTAAGACCGTGAAGGCGACCCCGATGGGCGTCGGGGAGGCAAGGCGCTACGGTGCGAACATAACGGAGGAGACCGCCAATGCCAACCTCGGCAACGACGGCTACCTCGTGGACTACCCTGACGGCTACCGCTCGTGGTGTCCCAAAAAGACCTTCGACGCTGCCTACAGAATATCCGAAAGTTACACTGACCGGCTACGCATCGAACACGAAGACCTGAAGGCACGCTATCTCAAAGGTCAGGAATTCGTCTATTCCGAGGCATTCGACTGCCTTGACAAAGACGAGCGCGACGCGCTGACAGTGCAGATGGACCTTATGCGCAATTACCTGAGCGTGCTGGCCGCGAGGATCAAATACGCCGAGGAGAAGGAACGGAGAATGATGAACAAAACCTGCGACCATGAGTAAGCTTATAGAATCGCGCAAGTCGGAGTTACGGTATGTGACATCCGACCCAGACAAGATGCTCGGCAAATGGGTCGCCCGCCGCGTCCTGCACACGTGGACGGAGGAGTTCGTCGACAGCAACACCGGCGAGACAAAGACGGTGGAACGCAGTGAGGTGCTTCTCGAACGCGGCACGTATATCGACCAGGACACGCTCTGCTCGATCAAGTTCATGATGCAGGAAGGCTCGCTAAAGGAAGTCGAGGTATCGAACCAGAACAGGCAGGGATTTCTGTTCTCGAGCAGCGTCATGTACCCCTACAAGGCCGTGGTCAAAAACGGCGACAAGCGCAAAACATACCTGCTGTATGCCACGTCGGTGGCCAACGCCCTGCTCGTACTTACCGACTATGTGGAGCTGAACACAACCGGCGGCTTCACTGTCACAGACATAAAGGAAATGGACTACTGCGTGATACTCATCGACACGCTCATGGACGCGGCTGCCCGGCGCTACGAAATCGACGCGGCCTACCTCAAGGGCGAGATGTCGCTTGAAAGCTTCGCCGAGGCGACCTGCGACTGCATCGCCGCCGGCAACCCCGATTCCAAAGACGACGAGTCGAAGAAGGAGGCAAAGAAGTTCTACCAGATTGGAGCGCACGTAGTGCTTCGTAACGAGGAGGACGGCGGCGAATCGGAGGAGGACCACACGTTCATAGTGCAGACCGTCTCGGCTGTGCGTGCAAACATGCTCATCGAGAAATACCTTAACGACATGCAGGAAGAACGTTACAGGGAGTCGCTCAAGCATCCCGAGCGCACATTCGTGCGCCTCAAGATAAACTCGTTCATCGAGGAGTCCAAGATAATCCCCATCGGGTGCTTCATCCCGAGGTCGTTTTCGGAGGTGTACAATGAAACCGATGAACATTGACGAGCTGAGCAGGCTCATGAACGAGGTCACCGGACGCAAGTACGGCCAGGGTAACAAGTACCACGCCCGGAAGACGGGGGGGCATGCTTCGGAAAAGGAGCATGCCCGCGCCGGACAGCTCAAGCTCATGCAGCAGGCCGGCATCATATCCGGCCTCCGCGAGCAAGTTTCCTACGACCTCATACCGGCGCAGCGAGACAAGGCGGGCATCCTTCTGGAGAAATCCTGCCGCTATGTGGCCGACTTCGTCTACAAGGACAACGAGACCGGGCAGACGGTGGTCGAGGACACCAAGGGGGTGCGCACCAGGGAATACGTGATCAAGCGGAAGCTGATGCTCTACGTGCACGGCATCCGTATCAAGGAAGTTTAATCCGACGGGTGATTTGTTTGCGGGTGACAGACTACGGTGGATGTCAGGCATTCAGATACCCGGCTTAATCGAGTAAGTTATGGAAAGAGACTCTTTTATATTTTACAAAAGCTTTTACGAGGCAATCAGGGACCTTCCCAAGGACATAAGACTGGAAGTCTATACGGCCATAATGGAGTATGCGCTGTACGGTAGGCAGCCGGACGATCTGAAGCCCTTCGCGCGCGGGATATTCACACTCGTAAAACCTAACATCGACGTGAACACCGTCCGATTTGAGAACGGCATGAAGGGCGGACGCAAGAACCGCTCAAAAGAAAAGGAAAAAGGAAACGCGCAACAGCAGACAGCCGAGGCCGTGGAGACACCCAAGGTCACTGAAGCTGCCGAAACCATCACCTACGAACAGGAAGTCGAGATGATGAGGGCTGACGGCAACCTGCGCGAGACGATCTGCAAGGATTTCAGGATCACCGCCGAGGAGTACGGCAACCGGCTGACACGTTTTCTCGCCCGCTGTAACGAGGACGGGGAACGCAAAGGGAGGAGACACCACGACAGCACGACGGACTGCCACAACCACTTCAGGTACTGGATGACCAAGGCATACCAACAACAACCCAAGCTGCCGGCTGGCGACAACAGTTACGAGTTCAAAGGCGGTTTCGGCGGCGTAGATGTATGAGCATATGATGGCAGCATACCCACAATGCCTGAGAAACGGCCTGGCACAATACGGAGTGCAGCCCACAGGCAACATCGAATGGGACCGCGCGGTGCTTCTGATGCTTGAGCAGCGCAGGAAGGAGGACAGCCAGGCGTTCGTCGCCGTCGGCCCGATAATCAAGGAGGCCGAAGCCGAACGCAGGAAGGCAAGGCTCGCCGTGCCCGACCTGTCCAACCCAAGCGTGTTCTCGGCGCACATGGCCATACTCGAATATGTCGCCAACAACATCATCCTCGCCCCTCAGCGGCGCAGGTTCGAGATTGACGACAACAACCGCGACGTGATCTGTTTCCTAATGTACTACTTCAACAACTGCGACCTGGCCGAACAGGTGTTCCCCAAGCGCGGCTACAAGCTGCACAAGAACATACTGCTGCAGGGAGGCGTAGGTGTCGGCAAGACCATGCTCATGCAGATATTCTCGGAGTACCTCAGGCGCACGAACAACCCCCGCCAGTTCTACAATGTCTCGGTCACGCAGATGGTCAACTACTACTCTATCCATAACAACATCGACCGCTTCCTCTACAACGAAGAAGGGAGAAAGGGATTTCAGGGAAACCCGGTGAATCTCTGCCTGAACGACATCGGGGTCGACAACCGGCCGTTCTACGGCATCGACACCCTGACCATCGTCCACGACTTCCTTCACGCACGCAACGAGATCTGGGCCAATAACAGCGAGTATGACCGCCGGTTCGCCCACCTCACCACCAACCTTTCGGACGAACAGCTTGTGGCGAAGTTCGGACCGAAGGATGCATACGGCCGAATAATCGACCGGTTCAAGACATACAACGTAATCCCCCTACACTAGTGTCTCTTAAAAAGTGTTAATCAAATTCGAGGTCAAGAGTTGGATGGC
>CAZAZA010000026.1:0-31901 GCA_964489495.1 uncultured Bacteroides sp. | reverse complement strand
AGCGTTCTTTTAACTCCTGAATCCACCGGGAGTATTCGGCATCGGTTTTAATCAGCTTGCTCATGCTTTACATTCTCATGGCTTACCTAATCAAAGTATTCCCAAAATATTCTACATTCCTACTCGGCGGGGATTAGTTGGAGGCGGGGCGCTGGATGCCGTCCTGGGTGCAGCGCTTGGTCATGGCCTCGATGCGCGAGCGTGTCTCGGGATGGGATGAAAACATTTTCTGGATGTAGCTTGCCTGCTGGCCGTTGTCGCCTTCCATCTTAAGGAATTTCTCAAACGCCATAACCATGCCCCAGGGGTTCTTGCCTTTTGAAACAAGGAAGTCATAGCCGCAGTTGTCGGCCTCTTGCTCTTGTTTCTGAGAATAGCGGGCGTTGAGCAGCGACGCACCTAACGTGCTGAGCTGGGTTTCGGTCAAGGCTTCTGCTTTTCCGCCTGTCGATGCGATGGCATCTTTGAGGGCACCTTGCAGAAGTTCGTTCTTGAACTGATTCTTGGAATGGCGTTTCACCACGTGCCCTATCTCATGGCCTATGATGCCGAGCAGCTCGTCATCGTTCATAATGTCCATAAGCGACGAGAAAACGCGCACACTGCCGTCAGGACATGCAAATGCGTTTACGTCGACTACTTTGTAGACTTTGAAGTTCAAAGGTATGCCGTCGGCATCGGTGATTCCTTCGGTGAGTTTTTTGAGGCGGACGGTGTATGGGTCGTTGTCTTCGGCCACGGGGTTGTTCTTATCCATCCAATCAACTGACTCCTTGACATAGTCGGCCATCTGCTGGTCGGTGAGTGTGAGAGCTTTAGCGGCTTTAGCGGCCCCGCTGAGGGCTTTGCCGAGCTTAAACTGGGCTGAGACAGCACCGGGGACAGACATCGTTAAAATGACTGTCAGCAACGAAACAATGATTTTTTTCATAATCAGATTATTTCCGGCAAAATTACAAAATAGAACCCCAAGCCCCAAATATCCCCTCCACATTTTTTTAGTGGTAAATGTCGTGATTTCAGATATTAGCGAGAATGTAGTCTGGTGAGATTTCCAACTTCGAAAAAGCAAAAAGTTTCTTGCCAAGATCTTTTAAGGAAGCACCTATATGGTAAAGCGTTTTGTCAATAATCAGGAATCTATCATGAATATGTTTTACCGTTCTTACCTCAATTGAATTATATTGTTGGTTCTGCCTTTTAATACCTTGTCGGAATGCGGGACTTATCTCTCCGGTATATATAAGAGCCGACACATCTGTATTCCGATTATCAAGTTGAACTAATACTGATTCATCGACATAGTTGTCTATAAGAATAATCCTTTTTTTCGCGCTCCTGATAAGACGACAGATAAATTCGTGTGCATCAAATATCTGTCCATTAAAGAATACGCCTTCTTTGGGCGGTAACGATGTACGGATGAAGAAATCAACTTTGTTAGTCAAATCATCCAGTCTTTTGTCATGTTCCAATAAGCGGTGGTCAATACGACTTTCCATATATAACATATGCTGATTGATACTGTAACCTCGCAACAAATATTCTTTCAATACTTTATTGGCCCACTGGCGAAATAAAGTCGCATTTCTGCTATTCACCCTATAGCCAACCGATAAGATTGCGTCAAGGTTGTAAAACTTTGTTTTGTAAGATTTACCATCTGCAGCAGTATATTCCAAAATGGAATGAACTGATGATTCAATCAATTCTCCACTTTCAAATATATTTTTAAGATGTTTTGAGATAGCTGGTTGTTTTACTCCAAATAAATCGGCAATCTGTTGTTGGGTTAGCCACACAGTATCTTCCTCAAGCCTTACCTCAAGTTTCAATGTAGAATCTGGCTGATAAATGATTATTTCGTTTTCTGCAGTTTGCATAGATAAGGCATCTTTATTGTTAGCTACTAACTGTAATATTTTTCCCTTATTCTCATCCATAGAACTTTTCCTATTGCAACTGTAAAGTTACAACATATTATTAGCAAAACCGAAATTTACAGTTGATTTGTTAGCCATGTAGGGTATAAAAAACGAAAGTGCACTTCTTCACAGAAGCGCACCTCCCTCATAACCAAAATTCAAGTATATATTTGTGTCTAACAAAACAGATTGATTCGGTATTGAGTAGACATCAAAATATCGGTCACTCAAGCATCGACTCTTTTCAGATCCCCGGAATATGAGTCCCGGAGAACTGGGTTTATAAATTTGTTGGAGTTGACTTTCAGGGATTGGAAACCTGTGTATAGAGCAACTGTGTTTTGACGATGCAAAATTACAACCTTTTTTTGAATCAACTATAAAGCGGTTTATTAATAAAGATGAAAAAATGTTAGCAGCAATCGCTGCATCTGTTTTAATTTGACATATTTTGGTTAAATTTACATGTCAAAGTTAAGGCAGATACAGCATTTCGTCAGGAATTGGCATTTCGTCAGTATTGACACTTGTAATGCCGACTTCGAGAGTCTGACCCATGTAGTTCTCGAAATAGTCGATGTCGAGTCGGTGAAATCCGGCGTCGAGCGCAACCAGTCCTTCTCGTCGTCGTTCGCTGTGTCCTCCATCATTGTCAACAACCTTGACACCGTCGATACGAAGCACCGAGCCGTCGTCGGAGAACGTGTGGAATCTGTAGACACCCCGTTCGGGAATTTTAATCAACGTGTGGAAACGGTAGGCGAAATGGTCCTGTGCAGGCGCACCGGTTATGTCGAAGTTTGTCATCACACCCTCGCTCACCTTCATCGAGTCGGCTATGTGCGAAGTGTGCTTGCAGAGACCCTCATAATAGTCATACCTGACACCGTGTGAGGTGCCTTTATGGCCGATGGCAGGCAGGTATTCCATGTTCGCAGCATCGCGTTCGTTGAGTCCCGACGGGTAGTGCCAGGCAGCTTCACGCCCCTCGGGGGTGACAATCCAAGTGTCAAACCGCCTGTTGTTATCATAAATGTCGATAATACGTGCCCCGCGCACAAGATCGCCGTAAGCTTCCGCTCCCGTACACCTTCCGAATCCCAGCGCTACACCTTTGGTCATGCCGACGTAGTCGTTGTCGTGGTCATGCCCTGCGAATATTCCCATCATGGCGCCTGTCTCAATGGCCGAAGCAAACAGTCCGGAATTCACAGCTCCGGGTGCGCCCGCACCCTCACGACGTTCGCCGTAGGTTTTGACATCATTGACCACTTCGGCATATTCGTGAAGTGGTATATGGAAGAAAGCAAGCCCCGGCACCGGTTTGCCGCCGTTCCGCAGTGCATGATGTGCCGCGCGGTCGCGAAACCAGTCAATCTGGTCGAGATGAATCCAGTCGTAGTGGCCCAGTTTACGGTCGGGAGGATTGTCGTTGGAGTCAATCATATAGATAACCGCTCCAGTCTTGCCGTCCTTGCCTTTCACAGCAATATCCGTGTTCCCGCATCCGTGGATTGCAGGGTCGCCCTTGTCACCGACATACATCGGTGATTCGAGAAGAAGCGTGTAGATAGAGTCGCGGGTGAGGTATTCGGCATCATGGTTGCCGAGGGTGACGGTGAACGGCACTCCGGCCTGCTCGAAAATGTCGATCACCTGCCTCCAGCCATCGGTAGCCGGATCATAGCACACGACATCGCCGGTGAGTACCGCCAACTGCGGACGTTCCGACTCAAGCACGTAGCGGATAGTGGCTGCGGTCGTGTCGCAATTGGCAGCAAAAGGCCTCCAATGCAGGTCGGTGAACTGGGCTATGCGGAAACGGCCATTGTCAAACTGCATCTCTGGCTTGCCGCCGGCATGAAGGGATATCGCCGTCATACAGGCGGCTGTCAGTAAAAAAAGTCGGTTCATATGATTTGTCACAGCGGGTTGGAAAGAACTTCGGGATGGTTTGCCGCCGTTTTTACGACCAGTTCGCCGAACAGCGTGTTGGCCCATGCAAACCAGGAGCGGGTGAACTTGGCGGCATCATTACAGTCAAACGACTCATGCATCATGCCGGTGCCTCCGTCTGTGTCGCGAAGCATTCTCAGGCAGTCGCGTATCTCGTCGGGATTTTCGGAGGTGAGAGCCTTCATTATCACGCTCATGGGCCACGGATGGTCAAGCCCTACGTGAGGGCCTCCGATACCCTCGCCGGCTTTACCCTTGAAGAAATACGGGTTGTTGTCGCTCCAGACAAGACGGCGTGTGTTGCGGTACACCGGGTCGTCAGGCGAGCAATAGCCCAGATAGGGGGCCGACAGCAGGCTCGGTATGTTGGCGTCGTCCATAAACGTATGGTTGCCGTATCCGTCTACCTCAAAAGCATATACCTTGCCGAGCCGGGGATGGTCGACAACGGCATATTCCCTGATACCCTTGTCGACTTCGGCTGCGAGCGTCTCGCATTCGAGAGCAAAGGCATTGTCGCCGTAAATTTCTCTCTCTATCTCGGCCAACTGGCGCAACGACACTACAGCCATCATGTTGGACGGGACGAGAAAACCATACTGTGTGGCATCATCCGACGGACGGAAGGCGGAGAAAATCATGCCGGTTGGTTTGACAGGGGCTCCCCATCCGTTGTTGATCTGCGAATCGGTGGGGCGTTCGCATTCGCGGTAGAAGCTATAAGGCCCGAGGCCATCTTTGCGTTGCTGCACGCGCATTGTTGCCACAGCGAGTTTCATGGCTTTCTGCCACGTTTCGTCGAAAACCGACTTGTCACCGGAGGCTTTCCAATAGCCGTAAGCCAGACGGATGGGATAGCATTGTGAGTCGAGTTCATACTTGCGCTCGTGAAGCTCCTTTGCCATAGGCTGTGTGAAATCAGTCTCCCAATAGCTCCCTTTTGGACCGTCGTTGAATGCATTGGCATATGGGTCGATGAGCAGGCACAGAGCCTGACGATTGATAAGTCCAGCAAGCATGTGACACAGTGTCGAGTCGCCTGATGCCATCGAAAGATATGGCCATACCTGGGCCGACGAGTCACGAAGCCACATAGCGTCGATGTCGCCCGTGATTACAAACGTGTCATGTTTACCGTCGGCGAACTTGTACTTCACGGTCGTGTCGAGGGTGTTCGGAAAACATACCTCGAACATCGCCCTCAGTTTTTCGTCGGCGATCATGGGGACGATTTCGGCGATTTTATGGTCGACAGCTTCCGAGACAAAGTTGCGCTGAGCCGGTTCGGGGCGTCTACCCGGTGTCACCGACCCGTTTTCGGCAGCCGCGAGGCTTGAGCAGGCGGCTGCCAGGGTTGTGGCGATTATAGTGGTTCTAAACAGGTTCATGGGTCAATATTCGGTTTTGCCGGGAATGACGTTGAATTTTTTCTCTTTGCCTTTGCCGTAAAGCACGCGCATACGGAAAGGAATATTTGAATCTATGGTCAGCTTGGGCTCTTCGTTGGCCGAACGCCGTTTGGAGGCGAGCATCCTTATTGAGCCTTCAGGTCCGAACGGATACCGTTCGATACCGTGTTCGTCGGTCAGGCCCATGTCCCATACTATCTCCTTCTCGGCGTAATCACCACGTATTCCGAATATGAACTCTATCAGCTCGCCGATAGGAGCGAGACCGGTCCACCCTATAAACTCCTTACGTGCCATAAAACCGGGATCTGAAGTCTCGGGAGCATAATATTCCCAGAAAGTCCCGGTTTTACCGAACACATCGAGCACCTGGCCGTAATGATTGAGGGCTATCTCGCGGGCGAGGTCATTGTAGCCGTTTTTCACCAGGCCGGTAAGCACCATGTAGTTTGTACCGGGCCATATACCTCCCTGCCAGTAACGACCGTTGGCCTTGTACTTCGGGTGGTCGGCCGATAACGACGGCACCATACCCGGACGCTTGAACTCGGTAGTGTCGTTCAGATGGGCTATAAGTTGTGCGGTCTGCTTGTCATCAAGTACTCCGGGGGTATGAAGCACCCAGAAAGCTCCCACGCCTTTTGTGGGGCACAATGATCCGTCGGCGTACTGGTCATGCAGAAATCCTGTTTCTTCGTTCCAGAGGTTTTTACTTATATATTTCGACAGGAATGCGGCTTCATCCTCGAAATCCTCTATCTCCTGCCAGCGTTCGGTGAAAAAACCCATTTCCAGAAGCTGGTTCGCGGTCATGAGCTGCTGAATATTGGTGTCGAGCCATGTCATGTGGCCGTGGCTGAAAATCTGGTTGCAGTCCTCAGGTACCCTTGGCATATTGTCCATGCCGGTACCCCAGCCGCTGCTCCAGTAAGTGCCGTTCTGCCAAGTGTGGTTACGCCGAAGCCATTTGTAGTAGGCGCACAACGGGGCAAACACTCTGTGCAGACGGTCAAGATCGCCGTATTGGTGGTAATAGACCATTTCGCACCAGGGAATCAGGTTAGGCCCGGTGCTCACCGGGTCGTAGCGTTCGAAACAATCGGCGCCGTCAGCCTTGATCTCACGACAGATAAATCCGTCGGGGTGTTGCTTGGCATAGAAATTGTCGAGCGTGCGCTGGAATGGGAAGAAACGGTCGCCATATCGTGCAAACATCAGGATGAACGAACTGTCCCACATGAATATGTTGCCGTTGTAGGCTGTGTCGATGTACGGGCTGACGAATCCCGATCCCTCTTGTGGCTGACGGATGTTGCCGACAGCGATTTCCCACGCACGCCAGTACATTTCCAGCTCCTTGTCATGCCCGGGCCATATAGGCGAGGGAAGCACGGAGCGGGCCTGCTCGAATGTGCCCGGCAGGATTGTGTCGGGTTTCATCGTACGGTATTCATTCTCGGCGGTCAGAGGTTCCTTTACGTATGTGTTTTTGTAGGGCAGTTTGTATTTGGTGTCGTTGCCGCACGACTGCGCACCGGCTGCTGCAGCACATAATGTCAGCGCGGCTGTCGCGAGTACGGCGGAAAAATATCGTGGCATGGTGGAAATCATTTCAGATTAAGCAGTTCGCGAATGCGCTTTGACACGTCGGTATTGTCGATAATGCCGGTGAAGCGTTCGGCACCCGGACCGAAGGCATATATAGGCACCATTGTGCCGCTATGGCCGCCGGTGGAGAATTTGCACACAATTTTTCCTTGTTCGAGGTCTCCGTCGACGAGTGTTAGGCCACCGGTCTCATGATCGGCAGTCACCACAACCAATGTTTCGCCGTCCTGAGCCGCCCATCGGAACATAGCTCCCACGGTGCGGTCGAAATCGTGTGTCTCCTGCATCAGAAGGTCGATGTCGTTGAAGTGTCCGTAATCGTCGAGCTGCGAGCCTTCGATCATAAGAAAGAACCCGTCGGGGTTTTTGTCCAGTATGTTGATCGCGTTGAGGGCTGCGCGTTCGAGGTAGTTGCCTCTGACTGCGGGCAGAGGAGTGTCGAACGAATCGGTGACACAGAAAACGCGTCCCGATTTTATGGACTCCATTTCATCGAGCGAATTCGGAGTGCTGAATCCTTTGGCACGCAATTCTTCGAACAGGTTTCGGCCGTCTTTGCGGTTGACCATTTTTGATGATCCCGGGCCGACGACAACATCTGCGGGAGTGTTGACATACTGTGCCATTATCTCATATTCCATTTCGCGGTCGGGTACATGGCAGCAGAAATCGGCCGGAGTAGCATCCCAGAGACGGCATGTGACAGCGATACCGGCCCCAAGACCTTTTTCTTTGGCGCTCTCCACAAGCGACTTTGCCGGACGGCCTTCACCGTCGACACCTACACTGTGGTATTTGGTCTTTTTGCCTGAGGCGAGGGCTGTGCCACCGGCTCCTGAATCGGTGACGAGCTTGTCGAGGCAATTTGTCTTTGAAAGTCCGGTGTACTCGGCATTTTCAAGCCACAAGTGCCCACGGTTGGCGGTCCAGGCCGACTGAATGTGGCACAGACTCATTCCGTCGCCGATCATCAGTATCACATTTTTCACTTTGTTACCCTTTGGGGCTTCAATCGCTGTGACTTCGTATGGAGTGTCGAGAATGTATGTCAGTTCTGTATCGCGCCCTTTTGTCTGATTGTCGGCGCCGAAGACAGCGCAAGTGGAGAGAGAGGCGAGGAAAAGAGCTATTGCTTTTGTTTTCATCGTCATATCAGTAGTGATTATTTTAAAGTCAGAGTTACGAGTACGGGAGAATGATCAGAGAGATACTGCTCATTTTCGGTTTCGGCAAGCACGCCGTAACGGTCTACGTCAAGGTTGCCGCGCACAAAAACATAGTCGATAAGCGGTCGATATTCGTATGGTATCTGTCCGAAATCGTGGAAACTCCATGCAGGCCCGTAGACAATTTTTGCAATACTTTTCGAGTCGGTCAGATGGTTGGGATCATCCGGGTCTGTGATATGTTTGACTACGTCCGATTCGGGCGTGGCGTTGAAATCGCCGGTAACAATCACCGGGGCTCCGTTGCTCAGCTCGTTCACTTTGTCGAAAATAAGGCTGACACCCTCGCGGCGTGCCTCCTGGCCTACATGGTCGAGGTGGGTGTTGAGTGCAAAAAGACTTTTGCCGGTGATGTTGTCACGCAGACGCGCCCATGTGGCGATGCGTTCGCACGCGCCGTCCCAGCCTTTCGAGCCGGCAACTTCGGGTGTCTCGCTGAGCCAGAAATAGCCGGTCTCTTCGGGCGTGAACCGGTCTTTGCGATAGAACAGCGCACTGTATTCGCCCTGTTCCTTGCCGTCTTCACGGCCAACGCCGAGGGCTTCGTAACCCGGGAGACGGTCTTTCAGGTCTTCAAGCTGGTTGTGGAGCACTTCCTGCATACCCACTATGTCGGCTTCGTAGAACTTGACGGCAGTGGCGGCCCTGTCCTTGCGGTACTGCCAGTTGTTGAGGCTGTCTTCAGGGTTGTCATACCTGATATTGAACGACATTACCTTGACCGGTGCGGAAACAGCGGCGTTTTCGTCGGCTTTCTCTGATTTGCTGCCGCAGGCTGTCAGCAGGAGCATGGCAGCCAGCGGGAGTATGATTCTTTTCATTGCAATATATGTAAATTGTCGGTTGGTTTGAATTATTATTGTGCGGTGAACAGTCGGTCGGCCGGTATGGGAGTGAATTCAGAAGCCCCGGGGAGCTTCCAGTCCCAGGCAAACGATTCGCCTTCGTAGTCCTCGAAATAGAGAAGAGTGAACGTATGCAGACCTGCCTCCAGCGGTATGAGACCTGTGGCCGAGATCGCCGAGTGACCTCCATCGTTGTTTACGACAGTCTTTCCGTCGATTATAAGCACCGAGCCGTCGTCGGTGGTGGTGCGGAACGTGTAGATGCCTTTCTCTGGCACATCGATCACGCCGTCGAAAATAAACGCGAAGTGATCGGCAGACTTTGCCTTTCCGATGCCGGGTTCGGGAAGAATGCCACGCTCAACGAGCTTGCCTTTGGTAATGTCGGCGGTGCGTTCGCAGATACCTTCGTAGTAGCGGTATGTGACACCTTGCTGGCCTGTGCGGATTTTTGCCGCCGGCGAGTAGACAGCCTTGGTGGCGGTCATGGTCATAACGGGGCTCGGTTGATAGCCGTCACGGGTGGCGACAGCTTTGATCACCTCGGTGCGGTCGAGGTTTATCGGCGATGTGTAAACCGGCGAATTCCCGTCAGGTTCTGTGCCGTCGAGTGTGTATCGAATGACGGCGGCGTCGGTAGCGCATTTTAGCTCGACGTTTATGGTGTCGTTAAAAAGATATATGTCGCGTTCGATATAGGGCATAGCCACACCAGGTTCGGCAGTCATGGAATGAGCCGGTGCGTCGATCTTGTTTCCACGGGTCTTGACCGGCTTGTCGGTGAGTGTGAAGTCAAGGTTGCCGCCTTTGACAAGCTCGTCATAACGGACGAAATTGTCGGTTATTTCCCGTCCGTTAAGTGTAACTTTTGCTATATAGCGGTTGGCTGCGGGGTTGTTGGCCGTGATAGTGAGGGTGGTGTCACACGGCAATTTTATTATCGCCTTATCGAACAGGGGGGTGGTGAGAGTCAGTTCTCCGCTGCCCGGGGTCATGTCGTAGAGTCCGAGAGATGAGAGCACATACCATGCCGACATCTGTCCGCAGTCTTCATTGCCGCAAACGCCTTCGGGCGTGGGGCTGTACATCTCGTCGAGCAGGCGTCGAGTCATTTCCTGTGTCTTCCATGGCTTGCCTATGAAGTTGTACAGATAGGCGACATGGTGGCTCGGCTCGTTACCGTGGGCATACTGGCCGATGGTGCCCGTGATGTCGACGAGGTCGCCTTCGACCGGGGGTGCAACGAATATTGAATCGAGAGCCGATTCAAACCGCTCGATCCCGCCGTATTGGTTTATCATGCCGTTAACATCGTGAAGCACGCCGAAACGGTATTGCCACGGCGTGGCCTCAGTGAGGTCGCGGCTTACGGTATTGGGGTTGAACTGCCGTTCGCGGTTGCCGTCGGAACGCCTGCCCCGGAAGAAGCCTGTGGCTCCGTCGAATACGTTGGCATAGTTTGCCGCACGCCGGAAATATTCGGAAGCGATGTCATCGTGTCCTAACTCCTGGGCAAGGCGTGCGATACACCAGTCATCATAGCCGAACTCAAGGGCGCAGGAAACCGATTCCCGTTTCTCATTGCTGGGTATGAATCCTAAGCGCCCGTTTATATCGGCCCCTTTACGGGGCTTGTTCGACGAGGCCACCATTGCCTGAAGTGCTTTTTCGGCATCGAAACATCTGATACCCTTGATATAAGCATCGGCTATTACCGACGCAGAGTGGTAGCCTATCATACAACCAGTCTCGCCTGATGCGAGAGGCCATACCGGCAGTTCGCCGGTTGCATCGTACATGTCGAGCATCGAATTGATCATGTCGCACACGAGGTCGGGGTTGATTATGGTCATGAGGGGGTGCCACGCTCTGAATGTGTCCCAGAGCGAGAGTGTGGAGTAGTGTGCATGCCCGGGAGCGACAGTACCTATTGTCTGGTCGTTGCGGCGGAACTGTCCGTTGATATCGCTCATGGTGTTCGGAGCAAGCATGGTGTGATATAGTGAAGTGTAGAATGTGCGGCGTTGTAGGTCGGTGCCACCTTCGACTGTTATTGCTGACAAGGCTTCGTTCCAGCGGTCGGTGGCCTGCGTGCGTATGCTGTCGAAATCGAGACCGGCGGCTTCTGCATCGAGATTGGCAGCCGCGTTTTCGGCACAGACACCCGAAAGTGCCACAGCGGCTGTCAGCGGCGACCCGTCGTTTTCGAATGTGAGTACGGCTTTGTGACCGTCAGGGGTCAGTTCGTTTTTTATGGCAGGCTTTGAGAAGCGGGCGGTGAAATAGACGTGGTGGTCGGGCACCCATCCGTCGGTGACGCGCATGCCCGAGAGCTGTGTCGGCGATTCGCTGACAATCGAGGCCTCACGGATCGATTCGTCGGTGAGCACGTGGTCAAGGTCGATGATGATGTGCGCCGGTTTGCCCTCGGCAAATGTGTAGCGGTGCAGCCCGACGCGGGTTGTGGCCGTCAGTTCGGCGAGAATATCCTCGTCGGTGAGTTTTACGCTGTAATATCCCGGCTCGGCTGTCTCCCGGTCGTGAGAGAAGGTTGCCGGTCGGTAAAGCGTGTCGGCCGTAATATCGGGAGAAGAAGAGGTCGGACGGAACAGCACGTCGCCGAGGTCGGTGCATCCTGTGCCGTTGAGATGGGTGTGCGAGAAGCCGTCGATTGTGTTGTCGTCGTAATGATATCCGGAAGCGGCATCCCAGCCTCCGACGCGGGTGTCGGGACTCAGCTGTACGGCACCGAAAGGCACGGTTGCTCCGGGATACGTGTGTCCGTGCAGGCCGGTGCCAACCATCGGATCGACCTGTTCGGCCGGAGAAAGGTCGGCTTTTGTAGCACATGCCGAGAGCATGAGCGGTGTGAGAATGTAGATAAATGATTTGGCTTTCATCAATAGCTTCAAGGTTGAGAGAAAACAATTTCGAGCCGGATCCCGCCTCGAATGACGGAATCCGGCCCGGATGAGATGTCATGGGTTAGTTAGCCGACGACCAGGCAGGGAGCTGCTTGAGTGCGCCGTTCGACTTGGTCACTTGTTCCGAAGGATAAGGGAATGTCATGAATTTGTCGGAATACGGCAGTTTGTCAGCGTAGTCACTGTAGAAGTCGACAGTATATGCCGATGCAGGATCCTCGCGATTTTCATAGTAGCGAACTGTCGGGCGTGCGTTGAGTTCGCTTGCAGCGAGGGCTTTGATCTCGGCATTTGACGAACGGTGCCAGCGCTTTAGGTCGAACAGGTGGTTGGAGTATTCGAAGGCAAGCTCACAGCGGCGTTCGTGATAGAGGTCGGCCATGGTTGCATCGCCGTCCAGTTTGGCAAGCTTTGCGCGTTCGCGGATCTTGTTGATGTCCTTGGCAGCCTCACCGCCATTGCCCTTCATCAGATATGCTTCGGCACGGAACAGATACATTTCGGCCATACGCATCAGCGGGAAGTTGATGCGCACTGTGGGCCAGTTGCCGTTGGTGTTTACATAGCCGTCGCCCTGAGGATCGTCGGAGGCTCCGAAAGAAGCGTGGTATTTGTTCACCTGGAATCCTACATTCAGGTCGGATGTGGAGTAGTATAACATATCCTCGCCGAAGAATCGGAACGGCTGGCCGTAAGAGAGGATTGAGCGGATGATGCGGGGGTTGGGGCTGTTTTCGATGTCGTTATAGTCGGGTGCTCCGTCCTTCAGCATTTCCTCATATATGTCGTTTGAGGGCTTGATCTGTCCCCATCCGTTGTAGATGCCCCATCCTTTGTTTTCGAGCATTACACCGGGTAATTCGAGACCGCCTCCGATTGTTCCGCCGTCAGACGGGATGGTCCAGAGGTACTCCTTACCCCACCATTTCGACTTGTCGTATGTGAATACGTCGTCGAAAGTCGGTTCGAGGTCGCGGCCGTAGGTGTTTTCGAGCAGGTTGACGCATTCGATCACATTGTCCCATTTGCCTTCGTCCCATGTAGCCCAGTAGGCGTAAGTCTTGGCTTTGTAGCCTACAGCGGCTGCCTGATGGGCGCGACCGAGGTCGTCCGAGCCGTACTCCTCATAGCGGGGCAGATATTTGATTGCCTGGTCTAAGTCATCGATAATCAGCTGGTAGTTTTCCATGACTGTCTTACGCTGCGGCGGTATCGAATTGTCGTAGTCGCCGGCGAAATCTTCCCAGCGTACGAACGGAACACCGAGTTCGTTGGTGCCGTAGCGGTGGGCAACCCAGAAGTGTGCGAAGGCACGCATGAAGTATGCCTCACCAAGTGAACGGGTTTCGACTGCGGTACGTCCTTCGCCCTTGGCCAGAAGATTTTTGATAATATAGTTGGCACGCGACATCACCTGATAGAAGGTGTTGAACGATCCGCGCACCGGACTTTCGTCGCCGGTATAACGGAATGTGGCCAGCGTGGGGTAACTGCGTGTACGTCCCCATACAATGTCGTTGGCGGCGCCCTGTTCCCAGAAAATTTCACGGCCGAACATGCCTTCCTGATGTATAGGCTGATAAAGGCCGTTTATAGCGGCGATTGACTGCTGGTCGTTGGTAAAATAGGTGGTTGTGGTAGTGTTTCCCTCGGGCTGTACATCAAGGAAGTCGTTACATGATGCGAGAGTCAACCCTGCGAGAGCGATACCTAATATATATTTTTTCATCTCGTTGTCAGAATTAATATGTTAAGTTGATGCCGATAGAGTAAGCACGCGAAACAGGGTATTTGAGAGCGTCCCATCCGCCACACTCGGGATCAACGCCTGAATACTTGGTGGCAGTGAAAAGGTTTTCACCCGAAACGAAAAGGTTCAGACGGCTACCGCGATCCTTGAGGTACATCCATTTGCGCACGAGCGATGTCAGGTCGTAAGTGATGGTGACGTTTTTAAGACGCAGGTATGAGGCGTCTTCAAGATACCAGTCGGACGCAGTGGTGAAGTTGCCGTTGTTGTCGGTGCGCGACAGGCGGGGGATATCCGAGCCACGGTTGGTCTCACTCCACGCGTTAAGTATCTCACTCGAACGGTTGAAGTTTCCTTCGTTATCGTTGAGTATTACCGATTTGCCTGCATAGAATGCCTTAGCACCGCCAACGCCCTGGAACATGGCGCTGAACGAGAGGTCTTTCCATGTGAAGCCGAGAGTGAACGCATAGGTTGTCTTAGGCATTGAGTTGCCCATATACTGACGGTCCTCGTCATTGATAGTTCCGTCTTCGTTGTAATCGACAAATTTCAGGTCGCCGGCTTTGGCGTTAGGCTGAATACGGTTACCATCTTTGTCGACATAATTGGCAGCTTCTTCGTCGCTCTGGAAAATGCCGTCGGTCTGAATCAGGTAGAACGAGTTGAGCGGCTGTCCCTGGGCTGTCTGATAGATGTAGGGGATAACCGAACGGAATGCACCTCCACCGGTCCAAACGCCCGGTTCTCCATTTTCGTCCTTCACGCCTATATCGGTCACTTTGTTTTTAAGGTATGCGAAGTTGCCGTTTACAAAGTACGACCAGTCACGGTTGATGCGCTGATTCCAGCCGGCCGAGATTTCGATACCACGGTTGCTAACTTCGCCCTGATTGACGAGCATGGCGTCGAGACCGATGGTGTTGGGCCAGTTCATGGTCTGTGTCTGGATAAGGTCCTTTGTGCGTTTGTCGAAATAGTCTACCGACAGATTCAGGCGGTTGTTGAAGAACGCCAGGTCGAGACCGAGGTCCCACTGCTCGGAAGTCTCCCATGTGAGGTTGGGGTTCACCGATTTATAGTTATAGACAATGTTGCCGAAGGGTTTCTGGTTGCCTGCCTGTCCGTAGTCGGCACTTGTCGTCGACCCGAGAAGGGCGGCTTTGTATCCCATGCCTATAGAGCCGAGGTTGCCTACCTTACCCCATGATCCACGTATCTTGACGAGGTTGACATTCTCGGTTTTGGGGAAGAATTTCTCGCTTGAAATTTTCCAGCCGGCAGTGAAAGCGGGGAAGTCGCCATAATTGTTGTCTTTTGGAAGACGTCCGGCGTAGTCGCGGCGCCACGATGCGGTGAGGAAGTAGCGGTCGGCGTAAGAATATCCCACGCGGGCAACAAGAGCCACGTTGGAGTCAGGCCCCGAGAGATAGTCATCCCATGAGTAATATTCTCCCTTGGGAAGATACTGCAGATAGGAACTTTCGTCGGGGAAGTTGTTGCCTACAGCCTCCAGGGTGCGGGCCTCGTAGTGGTCGGCTGTTACCGAGAACAGGCCGTTTACGGAGTGCTCGCCGAAAGTATTGTTGTAGGTGAGGGTGTTTTCGGCAATCCATTTGTCGACACGGTAGTTCGACACGGTAAGGAAGTTGTTGGCCGAAGGCTTGCCCGGTTCGTCGACGCGGGGATTGAAGTTCTTGTAGTTGTTATTTGATACGTTGTAGGTGAACCGGCTTATGAATTTCAGCCCGGGCACGATGTCGGCAAGTTCGGCCGTGGTTGTCGACCACACATCGGAAGTGCGGTTGTAACGGTTCTCGGCTTCGAGAAGCCGGATGGGGTTGACAACGTCGCCGTGAGCGTCGGCATAGTAGCTGCCATACTGTGCGAGGTAGGCCGGATCTTCGGTGACAGTACCGCCGTATGATCCGTCGAGCGGGTTGTAGATAGAGGCAGATGCAGGCATCCAGATAGCCGAGAGAATCGGGCCGGTGTAGCCGTCGTCGGTGCCTTTAGAGCGGGATTCGTAATTGACCCAAGTGAGGTTCTCACGGATAGTAACCCACTTGTTGAGTTTGAACATACCGTTGTAACGAACGCCTATGCTCTTGTTGTAGGTATTTATAAGCGTACCTTCGTCGTTGTTGTAGGTGAATGACACCTGATTCTGGAAGTTCTCTGTGCCTCCCTTGAGGGTGACATTGTGGCTCTGATAGAACGCTGTGCGGAAAATGGCATCCATCCAGTTGGTACGTGTGGTGCCTATCTGCGGGTTCTTGGTCACATCCCATGCTGCAGGAAGGTTTTGATCGGCTGCGGCATACGAACGTTTGCGCATTTCGATTTCGCCGGCCGCATCAAGCGGTTTGATCAGGTTGGAAGCCTTACGCCAACCGACACGCCCTTCATATACAATCTGTGTCGGCCCCTCGGTAGCCTGACGGGTTGTGACAAGCACTACGCCGCCGGCTCCCGACTGTGCGCCGTAGATGGCTGCGGAAGCGGCATCCTTTAGAACTACGATCGACTTGATGTCGTTGAGGTTGGGAATCGGTGCGCCGGGCACTCCGTCGACCACCCAGAGCACTCCGTCGCCGTTCTGCGAACCCTGGCCACGGATCACGATGTTGGGTGTGGCTGTCGGGTCGCCTCCGGCAGCAGTGACGGTCACACCGGGGATTGCGCCCTGAAGCATACCCTCGGTCGAGGTGACAGGGCGTTTCTGAAGGTCAGACGGGTCGGCTACCACGCCTACCGATGCCGAAAGGTCCTGTTTGCGGGCCTGTGTGCCGTATCCGAGCACCACAACCTCGTCGAGAATCTCGGTGTTTTCTTTAAGGATGATGTTTACTGTGTTGCCGTTAACAGTGGCTTCGCCGGTCTTGTAACCGACATATGAAGCTACGAGAATGTCGCCTTTGTTGGCTTTGATGGAAAACTGACCGTCGACATTGGTCGCGGTTCCGTTTTGCGAACCTTTTACCAAGACGGATGCTCCGATAAGCGGATTTCCGCCTGAATCCTGCACTGTGCCCCTGACTGTCATCTGCTGCGCGATGGCAGTGACGGACAGTATAAGGCCCGTCAGCAAGGCGAGCAGACGGCTTGAGATGCGTTGTCCTTGTAATCTCATGGTTAATTTGACAGATAATGATTGTTTGGTTATGTAAATGATTGTTTGTTATCGTGATATATATGTGTCAGAAAAGTAGTGACGCTCCGAGTAGATTGGCGTCGGGACATTCGGCTTCAGTGATGCGAAGTTGTCCGGAAATCAGCGGGTAAGGGAACGTTGCAAGGCTTTCTTCCAGCCCCCGGCGGAACAGCGGCATTGACGCGGCGATACCTCCTCCGATAACTATCGTGTCGGGAGCATAGGCAAAAAGTATGGCTTTTGTGAATTCTCCGAGGTTGCGTCCGAATTGCGTCCACAGTTCAAGAGCGTTGCTGTCGCCCCGTGCTGCGAGAGCTGCCTGCTCGGCTCCGGTGGTATGGTGATAGTCGCGGAACCACAGACTGCTGCAGTAATGCTCGTAGTCGGAGTCGCGGAACGGGAGACTTCCCATCTCGCCTGCGCCACACAGCGAGCCTTCATAGAGCTTGCCGTTGAGTATCAGGCCGCATCCGATTCCGGTGCCGAGCGTTATGCCTACAGCATTGACCGAACCGCGTGCGGCCCCGTAGCGGCTTTCGCCAAGGGCGAAACAATTGCAGTCGTTGTTGACGCGTGTCTCGACCCCGAACCGGTCCTCTATATATTCTTTCAGATGCACCTCGGTCCATGAGGGAATGTTAGCGGCATTGTATACTATGCCTTTGGTTGTGTCGACAACCGAAGGTACAGCAATGCCGATGCCTGCGATTTCGCCGGCATAATCTGCTGTCATAGACTCGATCAGCGAGGCTATTTGTCGTAGCACGGTAAGGCTGTCGGCATCAGCGAGGCATTTGACTTTTAACAGTCCGTGACACACACCATCTTTCACATAGGCGGCTCTTATATTTGACCCTCCGAGGTCTAAAGCTGCTATCATGTCCAAGGTTTTCAGATTGAAAATTTTTGCAAAAGAAGCAAAAATAATCTAAATATGCAATAGCAGGTGGTCAAAAATTGTTAATAGAGCGTTTTTGCCCTGCATGCACAGTCGGGACGCGGCTGTAGGCTTATGTTGCGGAATGTCATTGTCAGAGAGTCGTAGGTGAGCAGGCGGTTGGTTAGCAGCTGTCCCACCCCTGTGATGTATTTTATAGCTTCCGTAGCCTGAATCACACCTATTACTCCGGGGAGCACGCCCAGCGGCCCTGACGGCTCGACAGAAGGAGGCTCGCTGTCGAACAGGCATCGGTAGCATGCCGAGCCGGGAACGTAGGTCATGGTATGCCCGGCATATTGCGAAATAGCTCCGTGGCTGAAAGGCTTGCATCCACGCACGCATGCGTCGTTGAGCAGAAATTTTATGCGGAAGCTGTCGGTGGCATCGACTATGAAGTCGTGCGGCCCTATCAGAGAGTCGATATTGTCGGGTGTGACCCAGTCAAATATTGCTTCAACCATGACTTCGTGGTTGAGGGCCCGCATATGCTCGGCCGCAGATTCTACTTTTGACTTTCCTACGTTTCTTTCGGAGTGAATGACCTGGCGCTGCAGGTTTGAACTATCGACCAGGTCGCCGTCGATTATAGCGATATTTCCGATGCCGGCGGCAGCCAGATAGAGGGCTACCGGCGACCCGAGGCCGCCGGCTCCGACAACAAGCACCGAGCTACGGCGAAGTTTTTCCTGCCCTTCTTCGCCAAATCCGGGCAGGGACAGATGGCGTTTGTAACGCTCTTTCTCAAAATCGGAAAGCATGTCGCGACATATAAAGATCTCCGTTATCCCTTAAGCAGGTCGGGGCGCAGGCGCGCAGTGCGCTCGAGAGCCTGGTTATAACGCCACTCATCGATTTTGGCCTGATGTCCAGACAGGAGTATGTCAGGTACGGCCCACCCGTTGTAGACAGCCGGGCGTGTATAGTCGGGCGGTGCAAGCAGGCTGTCCTGAAACGAGTCGGACAGGGCGCTTTGCTCGTCGCCGATCGCGCCCGGAATCAGTCGCACCATAGCGTCGGCTATGACAGCTGCCGGAAGTTCTCCGCCGGTGAGCACATAGTCGCCGATAGAGATTTCGCGGGTGACCAAATGCTCGCGAATGCGGTAGTCTATGCCTTTGTAATGTCCGCAGAGTATTATGACATTTTCGAGAAGAGAGAGACTGTTGGCGAGCGGCTGGCTGAGCACTTCACCGTCTGGAGAAGTGAAAATCACCTCGTCATAGTCGCGCTCGGCTTTGAGAGCCGTGATCGCACGGTCGACAGGCTCGATCTGCATGACCATGCCGGCTGCGCCCCCGAAAGGGTAGTCGTCGACCTTGCGGTGGCGGTTGGTGGTGTAGTCGCGCAGGTTGTGTACGGCGATAGTGACGAGTCCCTTCTCCTGGGCGCGTTTCAGAATGGAGCAGTTGAGGGGAGACTCAAGCATCTCGGGCAGTACGGTAAGTATGTCTATTCTCATTATTGCTTGTAGTTTTCGATTAAATTCGTAACTGACTGGATTATCATGGCACGGAGTTCGGGTGGTTCGAGTACGGTGACATCCGGGCCGTATGACAGAAGTTCCTGTACGAAGTCGGGGGTGATTTTCAACCGGTAGGTGAATATGGAGTAGCTGTCGTGGACCGACTCTTCCTGCGACTGGTGCAGCGGCAGGGCGCGAAGGTATTTTGCACGGCGGGTATCGGCCTTGAGCACTACGCGGCGTACCTCCCCCTCGGAGAACACAATGCCGAAAGCGTCGCGAACATATTCCTCGGGGTCGAAGCCGGCAGGCATCGTGAATGTGTCAGGGCTGATGCTGACATCGCTCATGCGGTCGAGAGAGTAGGTCTTGATTTTGCGGTCGTCGATATTATAGCCTGTCATATACCATCGTTGACGGAAGATTTTGAGGAAGTAAGGCTCCACGCGCACACCTTTTGTGGGGAGACTGCGTGTGTAAGGGTGGTAGGTAAATGTTACGGGGTGCTTTTCCCGCAGCGACTCCACCATTATCGACAGGTATTGGCGTGCCGAAGGCACTTCTTCAAGAAATACTCGGTCGGACACATCCTGCATGTCGGCAAGCACGTTGCTTAGTTTGGCCGAGGAGAGCATCCAGTCGAGCACGCTGCTTTTGTGGCTGTCGGAGTCATCTTCGGCTATGTAATATTCATGTGTGGCGGGGTCACACTCTATGGTTATCTTGAATATTTCGTCGATAGCGTTGCGATAGTTATAGAGGGTGCGCCGGCATAGTCCTTCGCCGTTGCCGAACGCCGAACGTTTCCAGAGCTCGTCGAGATGACGGCGGCTGATCGACTTGTGACGTCGGACGGTGTCGATAAGCCAAAGGTATCGGTTAAGCAGGTCTCTTGCCATCGGTTGTTGAAATTGAGGATGATTGTTTCGCAAAAACGGGTGCCGAGGCAGCAAACAGTCCGGCAGATGTCATTGCGGCGTTGATCAGCAGCAGCTCGAATCCTGTCGAATAGCCGGCATAACGGTTGAGCGACCATTGTATGACCCATGAAAGCAGGGGAGCTGCCACACACACCGCGCTGGCAGCCAGCGGCTGCGGCTGCCGGCGCGAGAAAATGCCGAAGGCAAACAGCCCCAGCAGCGGCCCGTAAGTGTAGGATGCCAGAGTGTATACGGCACTTATGGCATCATCGTTGCCGAAATGCCAGAACAGAATAATGACCAGCGCCATCGTGGCCGATACGCCCACATGTACGCGCCAGCGCACGCGTCTGAGCGAGGTTTCGTCGGACCCCGGGCGCCGGTCGGTCTCCAGAAGGTCGACCGTGACAGACGTTGTGAGCGAGGTCAGTGCGGAGCCTGCCGCCGAATAGGCCGCTGCAACCAGCCCGACAACGAAAACTATACCGAGTATCGGGGGCATAGCTCCTGAAGTGGCCACCATGCCGAACAGTTCGTCGCTCTTTTCGGGGAGTGCCATACCGGTGCGTTCGGCATGGATCAGCAGCACAGTCCCGAGCATCAGGAAGAGACCGATCACAAACAGCTGCATCACACCGCTGACGATCATGTTGTTGCGCGACGACCGTGAGTCGATGCACGACAGGTGGCGCTGCATCATGTCCTGATCGAGACCGTTCATTGCAATAGCCATGAAAACACCTGCGACAAACTGTTTCCAGAAATATGACGGCGACGACGGGTCGTCGAAGAAGAATATGCGGCTTGAAGGATGGGAAGTCACTTCGTTGACAAGGCCGCGCATGTCAAGTCTGAGTCCGTCAGATATGAACCATATCGACAAAATGACTGACGCGATCAGGCAGAAGCTCTTGACCAGGTCGGTCCATATCAGCGATTTTACGCCTCCGCTGACTGTGTAGAGCCATATCAATGCCACCGTAACAGCCACATTGACGGCGAACGGGATGCCTAACGGTCCGAATACGAGAAGCTGAAGCACGGCACACACTACAAAAAAGCGTACGCCGGCACCAAGCAGTTTAGATATAATAAAAAAGAAAGCCCCGGTTTTGTAGACCGGGCGGCCGAACCGCGACTCTAAGTAGCCGTATATCGACAGCAGGTTCAGACGGTAGAAAAGAGGTACGAGGACAAAGGCTATAGCCACGTAGCCGGCCACGAAACCCATTGCCATCTGAAGGTAGCTGTATCCCTTTGTGACAACCATCCCGGGCACGGAAATGAATGTGACCCCGGAAATGGCCGATCCGATCATGGCAAATGCCACAAGCCCCCACGGCATCTGACGGCCTCCGTTGAAGAATGCCTTCGAACCGCTGTGTCGAGAGGCGAGCCACGAGACTACGAGCAGTATGATAAAATATGCTGCAACGACAGCTATGACGGTCAAATGGTTCATTGTTCGGGATATAAGAGGTATTTTGTGCGTCTGCGTTTGAATTTCTCGACCTGCGGTTGCCAAGAACGGCGTATTTCGTCAGCCGACATTCCTTCTTCGATCATACTGCGGACTGACTTCGATCCGGCCAATAGGTCGAAAAAGCTGGTGAAAAAAGGTTTTGCTTTAGGATCGGAAGCTGTTGCGGCAAGATAGTTGTCGCGGGCTTCGATTATATAGGACAGGTCGATGCCGCGTTGTATCACCGAGTCGGCAGGAAGGTCGGCGAGCAGACGGCCGTGGCAGCGGCGTCCTGACAGGGGCGGATTTTTCGCTCCCTCCATGCTCTTGGGCGTGAAGCTGTAGGGCATGTCGGTGAGCACGGGGTGGCCGTAGCATTCGAACGGACAGGAAGTGCCACGTCCCACGCTAAGCGGAGTGCCCTCAAAAAAACAGAGCGATGGATATAGCAGTATGGCATGGCCGTTGCGCAGGTTGGGCGACGGCGGCACGGGCGGGTCATAGCGTGTGGAGTGAGTGTATCCGAGACATGGCACGACATTGAGTTTCAGCGTCGAAGCATCGTCCAGCCAGCCTTCTCCCACAATCATGCGGGCCAGCTCGCCGAGCGTCATGCCGTGGACAATCGGTATGGGCAGCTGTCCTACTCCCGAATACAGGCTGCGTTCGAGAATCGGCCCGTCGACATACATGCCGTTTGGATTCGGGCGGTCGAACACCACGAATTCCTTGCCGGCCCCGGCAGCTGCATTCATAAGCTTGAGCATCGTGATGTAGTAGGTATAGAACCGTGTGCCTACATCCTGAAGGTCAGTCACTATCACATCGACATCCTTTATGGCGGAGGCTGCCCGGGTGGCGGATCCTTTGCCATAGAGCGAGACAACGGGGAGTCCTGTGGCTTTGTCGCGGCCTGATGCTACCGACTCTCCGGCATCGGCGGTGCCGCGCAGACCGTGTTCGGGGGTGAAAATCACTCTCAGGTCAACGCCGTTCTCGCGGAGAAGGTCAATCGTATGCTTGCCTTCGAACATGCCGGTTGCATTGGTCAGCAGCCCTACGCGCTTGCCTTCAAGAAGAGGCTTGTATATGTCCGGGCGGCCGGCTCCCACTACAAGCTGCCTTGCGGCGCAGTCATAGAAAAGAGCAAACAGCGATATTATGATAATAGCCAGTCGTTCCATATTGCAAAAGTACACAAAAAATCAGAGACCTGCAATTTCCACGGTGCTTCTGCCGCCCCCGACAGGCTGGACAATCATACGGGCTGCAATTCGTTCGCGCAGGCTGTCGACATGGCTGATGATACCCACCCGGCGTCCTCCGATGCGGTGTAGCCGTTCAAGGGTCTCGATGACGGTGGAAAGGGTGTTGGAGTCGAGTGTTCCGAATCCCTCGTCAATGAAAATCACATCCAGCGCCATGGCTTTCCCGCTCAAGGACGGCAGCCCGAGGGCCAGTGCGAGCGACACGAGGAAACTTTCACCTCCCGAAAGGTTGACAGCCGGCCTGATTTCTCCTCCGGCATCGATATCCTCGATCAGCAGGGTGAGCTGTCCCGGCTGGCATTTCAGCCGGTATCGGCGGCTAAGATGGGCGAGGTAGTGGTTAGCGTGGCTGACGAGTTGACGGAGTATGTAGCTTTGTGCGATGGTGCGCATGCGTTTGCCGTCGGCGCTGCCGAAGAGCTCGTTGAGGCGTCCCCACATGTCGCGGATTCCTTCCTGCCGCTTGATTGAATCGAGCATTCCGGCATGGCGGGCACGGGCCTCGCTGTCGGCCTGCAGGCGTTGTCCGAGTTCGCCCCCGCGACGCAGGGCGGACTCGGCAGCCGACTCGTTTGCGGCGAGCTGCCCGCGCAGAATGACAATGTCGGGAATATCCTTGTTCCCGAAATACGATAATGCCTCATGGTGCTCTGCAGCCGCTAATTCGAGCGATTTCTGTGCGGCGGCAAGCTCCTTTTCTTTGTCCGAAATAAAGTGCCGCGCCGATTCGACCATATGCGAAAGGCTGATTATTTCGACAAGTCTGGGGCGTGATACGGCATCCGGCATCGAGCAGGCCTGTTCGATTTCATTGTCGATACGGGCTATCTCGCGTGTGCATTGCTCAATGGCATTGCGGTTGACGGCATCGGCCGACTGTATTTCCTGCCATAGAGCAACCAAGTTGTCTAAGTCCTTGTCTGAAAAGCCGGTCGTGTTCCCGCTGACATAAGGATCTATAACAAGATTGTCGCGGATAGACCTGCATAGCCCGTAGGACTGCCGGCAGGATGCCAGTTGCATGGCGGCGGACTCACGTGAGCCGTGGTCTTTGTCTTCTTCAACTATTTCCCGGTCTATAAGTTCGAGGGTTTTGATGTAATTCCCACGTGATGCTTCGTCATACCAGGGAGCGCCCTCGATGGCGACAGCTGTCGAGATGTCGGATGTGAGCCGCTCGATTGTCTCGGTCTCACGGCTGAGTTGCCCGGTGAGGGAGACAATTTCCGAATCAGCGGTCTTTACTTTGACCGACAGCTCGGTTTCAAGCCGTCGCGCATCGACAATTTCCGCTCCGGTGGCGGCTATGAGTTTTGTGATTTCTTCGGTCTGTCGGCGTATGAGGCGGCCTGATTTAACAGCGGTGTGGGTGGTCTTGATTTCCGATTCCAACTGCCCGATAGTTTTCTTAAGTACTTCAAGATTGACGGATGTGTCTACGGCTCGTTCGCTTTCCTCGACATTTTTGCGGCATGCTTCAACTTCGGCACGTTTGCGTGCCGCTTCCGCGACGTGGGCTTTCCGCAGGCCTTCGATTTTTTCAAAGGCTATGTTGAGTCGCTTGCTTTCATTTCTCAGATTGTCGCGGTGCTCCCGAATGGGGGCGAGAATTTTTGCGAAATGTTCGTCGGCGACTACTTCGGTGACGAGCTGGCCGCAGAGCGGGCAAAGGTCGCCGGGCTTAAGGTCGGCTCGCAGCCCGGAAATAAAATCGCTGACAGTGACAAGCTGTTTGTCGTAGAGGTTGTCGGCTTGGTCAGCCCGTTCGGCAGCCTCGGTTGCCTTCACCCGGGCCGCTTCGGCTTCGGCCGTTTCTCGGGCAATAGAGCCGGAGAGCTGTGCGAGCTCGTCGATCCGCTGGTTGAGCTGCCTGACATGGAGTGTCCATAGTTCGAGAGCCGCCTGCGATCTGCGTAAATCGTTCAGTTCGTCCGTCAGCTTTCCGTAATTCAGCTCGTTTTCGTTTATCCGACTGTAGCTGCTGTCGGAAAGGAGCTTATCGAGTTCGGTCTGCCGGTTTCGGACAAGGTTTTCCGATTTCTCGATTGATTTCAACGTTTCAGACAGTTTTCCGGCAGCCAGAGTCTTCTCGTTATGCATACTGATTATGGCTGCTCTGATTTCGTCGCAACGCTTGCGGGATGCAGCGAGGCGGGTGATTCGGTCGGCTATAAGCCCGCGCTGAGCCATGACTTCGGCATATGGCTTTCGCCTGAGGTTTCGGGAGTCGATCTGTGTGATGAGCCTCTCCAGCCCGTCGATGCGGCGCTCCATCCCGATAAGAGATGAAAGACCCCTGACGACAAGGCTCTTGTCGGAAGCCCGCTGTTGAGCCTCGTTGAGTTTCTGTCGTTCGGCTGCCAGCCTCGAACACATTTCGCGCTGTTTTCCGGAGCGGTCGAAGTCGGTGACCAGACGCGCGGCTTCGACAAATTTTTCGGAATTGCAGGCTTCTTTGACTGACGCCACTGCATTCAAGGCTTCCCGTTCAGTTTTTTCGGCTTTGATGAGGCGGTTTACAGATTCGATTGCCGCATTGATCTCTTTGGATTTTCCGCGCATGACAGTTACGGAGTCGTTGATGCGGGCTATCTCAGCTTTCATTTCGTCGATGGCTTCTTCGCCAAGCAGGGTGATTTCGCCGATGCTCCGCTGCATCTGCGCCACTTTTTCATCCTCGTCTCTGAAACGTCGGAATATGTTCTGACTTATGACGCTGTAGATGTCTGTGCCGGTAAGGCGTTCGAGTATTCGTGATTTCTCGTCCGACTCCGAAGTGAGAAAACGCGAAAAAGCCCCCTGTGCCAGCATCGTGGTCCGGCAGAATTGTTCGAAATCAAGACCTATAAGCCGCCGAAGTTCGGCTGCGGTATCGTTTTTGCGGGCGCACAGCACCGTGCCGGTGTCTGCATCGATAAGCTGCCAGTCGGAGTTCTGGATGCGTCCGTCGGCTTTGCGCCGGGCACGCGAGCAACTCCATTGTGCGACATACCGTCGAGAGTCGTCGTCGGCGAAAGTCAGGCTCGCGCTGCATTCCACCGTTCCGCGCCGCATAAGCATACGGGGGTCGTCGATGCCCACGGTGTCGCGGTTTGTGTCGCGGAATCCGCCGGCCCGGTCGTCGTAACGCTCGTTAGGGGCATTCTCAAGCCTTGGCGTGGTGGCGTACAGAGCCAGGCAGATGGCATCGAGAATTGTTGATTTTCCGGCTCCCGTAGGCCCGCATATAAGGAATATGGGTTCGGAAGCCAGAACGCCTTCCGCAAAATCGATTTCGGCTTCTTCGATTGACGCTATATTTCTGATGGATAAATGAATCAGTCTCATTAGAGCAGCGGGTTAGTGATTTCTTCGAGCATTTGCCGCAAGGTTTCGGGCATTTCTGCCCCTACTTTGTCGCGGTAGTAGTCAAGAGCCATGTCGAGCGGTGTGATGGCCTTGAATTGCTCTACGTCGAGAAACGAAGGGTCGCTCTCGCTGCTGCCGGGCGCCACTTTCCGTACCCAGTTGAAGACACAGAAGTGCCCTTGTCCGGCAGCGGCGGCGCGGTGTGCCCGTTCTATTGCATGCGGCGGCGCGACATCCTCAATGTAGACGCTTATACGCAGATAGCAGTCATCTTTCCAGTCCGACAATGCCGCAATGGCCTCGTCGAAACTAACGCACTTGCCGTCAGACGGCCACGTGACAAGCGGCCTTGGTTCGCACAACACGGCTTGCCGCAGCTCCGGTCGCGTTCCGTGGCCCGACAGCTCGGCGACAGTGACTGAATGCGGAGAACGCTCGTCGAAACTTATGCCGACGGGAGTGCCGCAGTAGTGTGCGAGAGCGTTTCCGCGCCGCATGGTCTGCCTGCAGTGAATGTGGCCTAAGGCCAGGTAATCGAAATCAACCGGTATATTCTCCATAGGCAGATACTCGATACCTCCCTGCTCGTCGTGCCCGCTCATGTCGCAGCCGGTAATGGCGAGGTGGGCGCTCATTATCACCGGTATGTCACGACCTCCGCGACGACGCTCGACAGCATCGCCCAACGACTTAAGAAAAGCATACTGACGTTCGTCGCGATTTAACGTACGGCTGTCGTCCGACGGATATGACCCTGCATATATGTGGGGGAGTGCGACAATCAGCGCGGTGGCATTTTCCTCACTGTCTGTCAGGCTAATTATATGTGAATCGAAATCCACTTTACCCTCCTTGTCGCGCCGTATGCCGCCAATCATGTCGGCACCTAACTCGCTCCACACCGAACTGCTGATTTCAAGACGCGACGGCGAGTCGTGGTTGCCGGCTATCACTATTATGCGCATGTCGGGACAAGTCCGGTGTATGCGCGTCATGATACGGTCAAAGAGCGTCATGACTGCATTGGACGGGGTTGCCGTGTGATATATGTCGCCGCTGACAATAAGCGCGTCGGGGCGTTCGCGTGACACTATTTCGCAAAGGCTGCCGAGAGCTGAGAGATGATCCGACATACGGTCATGGCCGTAGAGCTCGTGCCCGAGATGCCAGTCGGATGTGTGGATTATTTTGATCATCTGACCACTTGCTTGAATGTATGTGCGCCGTCTGACACGATGTAAATGCCGGGTGCGGGAGATGCTACTTTGCGTCCGGTAAGGTCGTGATATACACGTGTCTGTTTGCTGTCAGCCCGAATTTCGCCAATCGCATCGGTGAAGCCTGTATAGTTGAAAGTGACGCTGCCGTCGGCATTGCTGCGGATTCCGCTCACTGACACGCCGTCGCCGGCGGGTATAGAGCCGGCTTCAACCCTCGCCACGCGCTGTCGTGACGGATCGGCATTCACACGGTCCGATTCCCATGCATCGCGGTCGTAATCGATGCGCCAGATATTCAATCCGGGCGAGGGATAGTCGGCATCCCATCCGTCGGCCTTACGGTTCTCGATCATATAGAATAAGCCGGGGACTGAGGAAGTAATTACAGCTCCGCCTCCCTCGCCGACAGGCTTGAGGGTGTGAGATCCGGATCTTTCCAGCATGTCGGGCGACAGCCATCGCATCGCGCAGCGTTCAAACACGCCATATCCTAACGGCCTCGTACCATCGCTGTTGTAACTGCCGGCGTCAAGTACGGAATAGGCTCCGGGCGTATAGTCGGCAAATGGGTCGTCGGTGTTGGCCAAAGTCGGCAGACCTAACAGGGAAGAGATCTCCCGCACCATCGTGCCTATGGCGTCGGGTGTGTTGCGTTGCATCAATTCTGGAGCGCACACGTAGTGGTCGAGGCGTTTGCCGCCGTATTTGATGGTAATTCCCGGCAAGATGTCGGCTATACTCCCCGGATGGGGCCATATGGCATCCTCGCCTCCATAACTCGATTCGGGGTAACCGGCATAGATCAGGTAAACGTTGTCGATTGAACCGTCTTTGTCGGCATCGTATTTAGCGAAATCGAGTTTGCCGCTGTCTTTCATTATGTCGCAGGCGTCGATCACTGCCTGATGCGGGCGTGTGTCGAGAAATGAGGCGTTGTTCGCACCGTAATAGCGGGCCGGATGAGGGAGCGTGACAGGTCCGTAGATGTCGAAAACAGGCGTGAACCGCCCGTATGACTGGTCGGCGAAATAGTCGCGTACGCTTCCGTTGGCTCCGTTTTCAGAAAAATGCCTGCTGTTTGTCTGGCGTGAAAAGTATCCGGCGGGGTCTTCGATGGTGAAAGACTTGTCGGAGAATTGTGCAAGAATCACCATGAAGTGAACTTCTCCTTCAGCGGGGAGAGTGCCTGTAGAGAGCGGCGGCAGGGCGGCGATGGCCTGAGCCAGTGTGCAGATTCCGAATGTGAGCGATAATAGTGTACGTGACATAGCGTGAGGATTGGTGTTATTCGTCGAGTGAGTAATTAAGGAAGTCGACAAGCGGGGAAATGACCCGCAGGCGCTCCGACACTTGTTCCGGCCAGTCGGGACGGTGAAAGAAGTCGTCGTCGAGCGGCGAGAATTTGCCGTAGTCCTTGAGCCTCAGCAATTCAATCTGGGGATGGTCGCGGTCCCATCCTTTCGGGGCGGTCTTCAGCCGTTGACCGCACCATCCGGGATAGAGCGCTGCCAATTGCGGCTCGTTGATTATCGATTCAAATTCTTCGATGTTGTCGACTATGGCCTTGCGGAGTTTGCGGAGCTGTGCCGGCTCGGGGCAATAGATGCCTCCCCACACGCCGTTGTCGGGCGACTCCCTCAGGCCTATCTGCAGGTAGTAGCCGGCACGGGTTACCGACCTTCCCCATGGTGCGAAGTCGGCCGAGAAGAATGTTTTAAGCGGCGATTTGTCGGCACTGAACCGGGTGTCGCGGTAAAAACGGTAAGTGGACGAGCGTCCCGACTGGGTGGCCATGCCGGGAAGCCACGAGGCCATGGACTCACACACCCTGTCGAGCGAGGCAAGCCATTGGGCACGCAGGCGGTCGTATTCGGCACGGTTGGCCGCGAGCCATTCGCGGCTGTTGTTGGCCGCTACCTGCGACAGAAAGCTGCGCAGCCCCTCGATGTCGAGCGGCAGTGCCGGGTTGTCTGTTATTTTATTTCTTCCCATTCGGCATCGCTGATTTGTTGTTGACGTTTGTATTTCACCGGAGGACCCGGGGGTACGTATTCGATTTCCTCGTAATCGATATATTCGCCATAGTCGGCAGGTATACGTCTGCCGCGCCGGCGCGGAGCTTCGGCTTTCTGGCGTGAGGAGTTGTATTCTCGCTTCGGCTCAGTGTAGCCGTAAGCCTGTCGGTATGCGTCTCTGACCTGACGTCGAAGTGACCAGAGCTTGTAGGCAACCCTGATTATAGGCCGGAGTATTATGAATAGTAGAAATAATAGGAGAAGTCCGAAAAATGACATTCAGAAAGTTAAATGATTCATTGCTCGCGAGAGCGGTAAAGACGGCCGATTACGGCCGATATAAGGATATACAGGATAATGGTCCACATGAGACCTTCAAGGCCGTTGGTCAGTACAAACAGAACGGCCGATGCCAGGATGGCATAGCGGCTGAAATTCTCACGCCAGTCAAAGTTCTTGAATTTGAGCGAGAACATTTGCAGGTCGCTGACCATGAGGAGTGTTTCAAGGAGGACGACAGCGGCGATTACCCACCCTGCGGGGCATCCGTGAGCGGCAATCCAGGCCGTATAGCCTATCCAGAATATTGCGTTGGCCGGGATTGGCAGGCCGATAAAGGTGGTTGTCTGACGGTCGTCGATATTGAAACGAGCCAGACGCACCGCACCGAGTATGGCTATAAGCGGTGCGCACCATGCCCCCCAGTTGTCGACGTTGTTGAACAGGATCATAGCCGGAGCCACCCCGAAACTTACGAGGTCGGCAAGAGAGTCAAGTTCTTTTCCTACATCCGAGTAGGCTTTGAGCAGGCGGGCGCACATTCCGTCGCAGAAATCGAAAATCGCAGCTGCGCCGATGCACACGTATGCCCATTCACGTCCGCTTAGGGCGCCGTATGATATATCGCTGTTGAAAGCAAACAGTATGGCGATGAATCCCGAAAGAAGATTCAGGCATGTTATTGTATTTGGAATCTGGGATCTGATCAGTCTCCACATGTCTCGTTATTGTCTTTTGATTTGAGACGCCCCACCACGGTGACTCCTCCGACGGTGTGGTCGCCGATTTTTACGAATATCTCAGTGTCAAGCGGCAGGAAAAGGTCAACACGCGATCCGAATTTTATAAATCCCATGTGATCTTCGATAGAGGCCTCCTCGCCGGGTTGTGCGTAGGTGACGATGCGGCGTGCAACGGCGCCGGCAATCTGACGCATAAGCACTTTCTGACCGTTCTCGGCCCGTATCAGCACGGTTGAACGCTCGTTTTCCGTGCTGGCTTTTGGCAGGAATGCCGAATAAAAACGTCCGGAGTGGTGTGTGACATATTCCACAGTGCCGTCGACCGGAAACCAGTTGGCATGCACATTGAATATCGACATGAATACGGAGAGCTGTATCACTTCGCGGTGAAGGCACTCCGACTCGTATACCCGTTCCAACGCCACCACGCGGCCGTCGACCGATGAGACGACGACATTTTTACGGTCGCCCCGGAATGTCCGCCGGGGCGACCTGAAAAAGTTCAGAACGAGAAAATATAACACCGCAGATATGACTGTGAACACTATAGGGATGGCTAATGGACGTATAAACATCCACACAGGGACATTGATCACGATGATAATCATCATCAAAATGATCAGTATGTTTGTTCCCTCCCTATGTATCTTTACTTTCATCTGTGGTCGTTTCTAATGGCCTAAGCCTTGATTGAGCTACAAAGTTAATATAAATCGTTAAAACAATCGCTATATATTACTTTTTTTTGCTTTTCGGACGGCCGGGACGGCGTACTTTCTTAAGAACGATGGCTGTCCGGGGAGGCATGTAGAGCTTGAGCCACTCCTTGCCTAAGGGCGAGTAGAGGTCGTCGTGCAGGGTGAGATGGCTCACGGTCTCGTCGATATTGCCGTATCCTCCGAATTCCGGGCGGTCGGTCGACAGAACCGGCGCATATTCTCCGGGGGGGATAAGTATGCCGTAACCGTTGTGGACGAGTGTGGGGCTGAAGTTGAACACAAACACAAGGTCGCCGCGCATGAAGGCAAGCACCTGGTCATCGTCCTTTTCCCAAAGTTTCTCGATTGGCAGCGACTGGAAATTATATGTGCCTCCGACAAGGCTTATCATTGCGTTGTCGAAGTTGTTGAGGAATATGTATTTCAGTTCTTCGCGGTCGACGAGGTCCCATTGCCGGCGGGCGTACTTGTAGCTCCATCCGTTGCCTTCGCGCGGGAAGTCGATCCATTCCGGGTGGCCGAACTCGTTGCCCATGAAGTTGAGGTAGCCGCCGTTGATGGTTGCCAGAGTCACAAGCCTTATCATCTTGTGGAGCGCCATGCCTCGTGCCACGGTCATATTGTCGTCGTCTTTCATCATGTGCCAGTACATCTGGTCGTCGATGAGCCGGAATATGATTGTCTTGTCGCCGACCAGGGCCTGGTCGTGGCTTTCGACGTAGGAGATT
>CAZAZA010000025.1:0-32580 GCA_964489495.1 uncultured Bacteroides sp. | reverse complement strand
TTGCATCTTCGCCCCAAAGTTCGGGGGATGTTTTAATTGTCATTGCCATAGTTTTATCTCCTTGTTTCTGATTCGAGTACAAAGATACAACAAATTTCGCACATAATCAGCCTGACAGGCGGACAAAAAAATTTATCGTAAATCACGGACAGTCCTACTCTTGATGTTTAGATAATTAATGGGTGGCGATTGTTCTCGCCACCCATTATTAGCCAATTAAAAAACCATGGCTCATCAATTACCTTAATACCTAAAAATTAAACTTCTCTCAAGTACATGAAGAAACTTTACTCTATCCTTGAAACACATAAAAGAGTATAAATACTTATGTCGTTGGGAAAGTTTTTTTGTCGGGCTGACATGTGATTATCAGCATGCCAGCCCTAACCTCAATCTTTTAACACCTTAATTATTACTGCTTTTTAATCAATACTTTTTCGGTTGTGCCGTCAGAATAACGGACAATATAGATGCCAGCATCCGGATTGTTGACGCGCATGCCCTGAATGGTGTAGACACCCGTAATTACGCGGTAGCTTTCAGAATAAATATCACCGATTCCGTTGACTTTTTCCTTTTTCGCGACGGCGAGTATGGTGACTGTGGCGCGGCTGCTGCTCGACTCAAAAGAAATTGATTTCAACTTTTTAGATTCATCAAGTGGCAGTATTATCTCTGTCAAATGAATTGGATCGGTGACAATCTCATCCTTTTCATACGACCAGCTGTAACCGTCGTTAGCATATATGAGGTTTACGATAAAGGCTGATTCCTCCTCATCCTTATAACCCCTGACTGTACTCTCGATAGTCTCGCTGACCGAACCATCATCATATGTGGCAATTATTTTTATATCAGCATTTCGGTCCGAAGCAGCAAGTATTCCTACCTCAGAGCAGTTAGAAACTTCGTTGGCTGTAAGTTCCATTGGAGCGTATGACTCAAGTTCGAGACCGTTGTTTTCGTCAAACGGGGCAAGTATATATTTCCGGCCGCTGTTTGTGGTCACAATTCTTGAACCGTCGCTTATCGCCCCATCAGCGGCAACATCAGACGTGAACAGAGCAAGTTCCTCTCCATCTATGTAGCCGTTGGCATGTTCGGCGGCAGGAAGGGCTTCGACAATCACATCTTTGTTCCAGCCACTAAATAAGGCCGGGAGGCTAACATTTGCAATAACGGTGCACGATTTTTCGTTCTCACCGTTGGTCAGGGTAAGTGTGATTTCCGAGCTGCCCGCTTCACTGGCTGCAGTTACCGGGATGACAAACGTTGCTTCGGCGGCAATTTCGGTCATTGTCCCAAGTGAAACAAGGTCATTCGATGCCGTGGCCTTAAGTCCGAAATTGTCAGCACGATCCTCCCCATTAAGATTATAGCGAACGACGATGTTCTCGGTTGTAGAAGGAGCTATTGATAATTTCGATGATTCGGGTTTAAGACTCATTTTCGATGCATTAGGATCTGAAAGAGCCGATACGGCATAGACCCAAAACTCGACACTACCATCGGCGTAGAAACTGAGAGCCTGTATTTCCTTTTCGGCATCTGATACGAGTTCGACTTCGTTCAAACCGTAGTTTGTTGAATTGAGCTCTCCATCGCTGTCCATTGTACGCAAACCGGTTACTGCAAATTCGTTCTTGTTGTTTTTGTCGTAGTCGGCTCGTGGCAAGTCGATAGTCACACCTTCTGACTTTGAGCCGTCGGTATAGACAATTGTAGCCGTGACTTCACGCGATCGTGTGGCGTTACAAAGCAGGTAGAGTTTCTCTGCCGAAATCGGAGAGTTGAAATTGAGCACCATATCAGTTCGGCGTTCGTTCACGTAGAATGCATTCTTTTTGCTATACTCGCCAAGCTCGAACAACGTGCCGTTAGTAGTGTACAGAACACGGCTGTCGGGTGATGAAATGGCGTAATCATTGTTGATATTGGAGGTGAAGAACGTGTAGAAGCTATTAAATTCCATGTCGGAATATTCGCTGACAGGTGTATTTTCGGCAATTACATCGTAATTCAGGCTCTCGGATGACAGTGCAACAGTCATGATGCGAGGTCCGTCGTTCTCAAGCTGTGCGAAAGCCTCCACCTCGGCAAGGGAGGGGTAAAAATAAGTGTTGACATCGCATACCACAGCAAGGTATGTGAACGGTTCTGTTTCGGGAAGGTAGCAGGTGAGTTCCGACACTTCGCTTAAATTGTCAAAGCTTTCAATGATATTCCAGTTAAGTCCGTCGTTGCTGGTGCGTATGCTTATGCCTTTGTTCACATAGCCTTCTTTGTCGTTGGCATTGACACCCTTGTTGCCGTTGGGAATATACACCTTGATTTTGCCGAGCGAGAAGCGCATCGGATTGGTAAACACTGCCCAAAGGTCATTGTGCGAGATACACGGATCCTCATACATTTCCTCGGTCAGCCCCTCAGTCGAAGTGTCGCCGTCGGTGAGATTGCCGGTCTTTTGCGACTCATATGTTGCACCGGCTACGTAATCTTCAGTATATTTACGCATCTCAGCTTCTACGCCCCGGAGTGAATTTATAGCATCTTTGCTGTCGAGAATAACGTCGATAAAGGTCTGGCGCTTAGCTTCTCCGTTACGGAGGGTCACTGTCAGTTCTGCTTTGCCTATTTTTTTAGCGGCGGTAACGTCGAACGTAAAATGGCCGTTGCCGTCATCTTCCGGTTCGGTGACGGAAATGAAAGAACTTTCGGCGGAAAGTTCGAGACCGAAATTTTCGTCCTTGCTTTCGCCGTTCATATTGTAGGCTACAGTTATGGTTTGTGTTTCTTTGGGTTCGAGTGTTATGGAGTGCGGAGCCTCGACCGCCATTCGCGAGTTGTCGCGTGCTATAATCTCAAACTCGTATAAGCGGCATGTGAAACGCTTGTCGGCATAAGGCTGAAATTTGACGTAACGGGCTGAGACGGGTACTATTCCGACTGAGTGTATGTTTTCGTCGGAAGTGTCCTTGGCATCGACCACTTCTTCCCATTCTGAACCGTCGTTGCTTACTAACACTCTGTAGTTGGCTACGTTGTCCTCACCTCCTTTTACAAGAGAGTGATTGTCGTATATATTGAACCCGTATACCGTGTGTGGTGTTTTCAAATCGACAGTAACATAAGGATTGGTTGAGATGTCGCTCCAGCAGTAATCTTTGTTTGAGGGTTTCGAATCGCCGTCGATAAGATAATCGGCGCTGCCGGTAACGGCACGGCTGCAGCTGATTGCTTTGCCAATAGCCGCGTTGTGAATCTCCTTATAGGATATGTCGGAGAACACATCGAATGCCACGCCATTGAATGTCGAAGATCCGTAGGCGTTTGCCACTGTCACGGAGAGATTCTGATGTCCTTCAGCAAGAGTCTCAACCTTGATAGATGCATCTGTCAATGAACCTTCAACAAGCTTTATAGTTGCCGGGATAACCCATGCAAATGATGTCGGTCTGTCGGTGCCTGTAGCTGTGAGTGTGATAATCTCACCGACTTTGGCGTAGCTCTTTGACGGAGTGACTGTAATAACGGGTTCGGCTGCAGCATGGAATGCAATATCCTCGGCTTTGACAACCGATGAGTTGCCGTCTTTCATCACGGCTACAAGTTCGACATTCACGGCATCCTCATTGCCTTCGCGGTTGAATCGCGATACATAGAATCCCTCGCCACGGGTTTGTCCGACAAGTCGCCGGCCTTTGGCATTTGTCATGAATATGTCGAAATGATCGAAATCTTTGTTGTAGTCATAACTCCAGCTAAGTCGCAGGTCGCCACTCAGGTCGCCCATATTTCCTGTGAATTCGATATCGCTAACCTTAATGGTTGAAGGATTATAGCCTGCAGGGAGTACTGAAAGTTCTCCCAGTTTAAGTTCGTAACCGCTGTTGGCACCTTGGGCGTCAATCTGTATGTCAATTTCAGATATAGTCTTTCCATTAAATGATGAAAGATCGAATTCTGCCACAGTCCATCCGTTGCTGTCGGAACTTTTGTTTACGGAGAGAGTTGCGTCTGAAACGACTACCGAAGGCTGTGTGCCGTTTGTCTTGTAGACAAGGCGCAGAACGCCGCCGTTCTCCACAGCTATCGCGGTCTTGAAGAGTTTCCAGACATGTTTGCCGGCAGTCAGGTTGCCGCTGATTTTAATGCAGTTGCCATGGTTGTAGGCATCATCGTAGTCGTAAGCGAAATTCATGCCGTCGACTGCTGTACGCCAATGTGGCAGAATACTCTGAACTGATGTGGCGTTCCAGTCTCCGGTGTAAAGCTTTTCACCCTTTACAAAGCGAGATTTACCCAAGCCGGTTGAGAACGATGAGGTGAAAGGCATTGACGTTATGGTGGACATGGCTTCAACTTTAGAACTTATGCCGCTGAACCCTGAACCTCCTGCCCATGTGTTGTGCTCTCGCTCAAATACCTGAGCCTGTAAATCGTAAGCCTTCTGGCCGGTCATATATGAAGGGTCGCCCCAATTGTCGTCAGTCAGCACTTTGTAGGTGTGCTGTTCGGGAGTAAACAAGGCAATTGATCCGGCCGACGGGACATTGAATCCGTAGAGACCGGCCTGCGAGCATTCAATACCGGAATAAAGGCGGTGAAGTATATCCTCAGCCGAGCAACCCAGCTCCGAAGCATAACTGCTCTTGTCGCCTGTGCTGTTGTATTCGAGGAACTGTGATGTGTTGTGGTGTGATTTCAGAATGTCTATAGTGGGTTTTGTACTTGCATCGTACCACTGTATTTCCATGTATGTGTCGCCTGCAGCATCGGCAGTCTCACTGAAACATTTGATGAAATCCGACCATTCGTCAACACGCTTACCGTTGTCAAGTTCCTTGTTGACAAACCAACCGTCGAAACCGAAATATTTGGCTATCTCATACATCTTGACAGCGTAAGGATACTTGCCTTCGGGGTTCTTGGTGAGCATTGCCTCAATCCAACCGTCGCGGCCTCCAATGGTACGCGGCATGAAGAACAGAGTCCCGAGTATCTTGACTCCGTTGAGATGTGCGGCATCGATAGTGCCTGCCGGCGGACATACAAATATTCCCTCGTTGCCGGCTCCTCCCCAGTTGACAAATTTCTCCATATACTGCCAGTAGGTGGGTTGGTAAGCAAGGAAGTTATTATCACCCTGCGAAGGGGTGAGCGAGCACATCTTATTGGTTATAGTGGCTGTTTCAACCTGTCCGCTTCCATAGTGATTGTCGATGCGCGACTGTAGGGGTATGCGGGAACGGTTGAATTTCGCGTCAGCATCGGTAGCCGGCGACCAGTTTATCACATCGTCGGGAAACCAGCAACCACTGTAGGGTTGCTGGGCATAGGTTCCGGCGACAGCTGCAAACATGCTTGCTGCAAAAAGAATCTGAGATTTAAAATTCATTTTATCGGTATATTGAATTTAAGTATGTATCTGTCATTTGAAATTAGCGGGAGTATCGTCGCTGACATCCCACCATAGCCGTTGTCCCTGAGAGTTTACCGACGGCAGTTCACTGTCGGTAAAGGCCTTGTTGGAGTTCTCGGAATTAGGGTAGAGCAGGCGTTTGATGAAGTGTCCTTCAGGCACATCACCACCCGAGGCATTGTTTAACGGTTTCATCAGTTTTGGATAATCGGTGCGACGGAACTCGGCCCATCCTTCGTTCCCGTTAGGGAACACTGCCATCCATTTCTGTGTAATTATCGCTTCAAGTATCTTTTCTTTGTCACCCGACGCGAATGTGCCGTCGTTGAGGGCCACAAGTCCGTCGAGATAGCTCTGTTTCTCACTGCTTTCGATCTCATAGTAGGAAAGCGAAGCCTCAACACCTTTACGAAACCATTCTTCCGGACTTCCCCCGTCCCAACCGCGCAATGCGGCCTCGGCACGGAGAAAAAGACTCTCGGCATAACCGAGCCATACAGTTGGCTCGGCGCAGTTGAACCATGATTTCGGGTCATGGAATTTTGATTTGGCGGGGTCTTTGGATGTACGTGTCAACGAGAATTGGTTTGGTGCGAGCATGGTAACATCGGCGAATCCTTTTGGACACCCCTTGAAATCTTCGCGAAGGCTTTCCTCTCCGGCTGCAAGGGTACTCGAAGTCATGCCCGTGCGATACCAGCAGACGATGCAGCGTGGGTCGATTGTTTTTTCAATCTGGTTTTTGCGTCCTTGCTTTATGATATAGGTGGCTCCGCCGGTCGACAGGGTACGGTAGTAATTCTCCAGATCCCATCCCATCACACAGTCGCCGTTGTACATTACCGAGCACATGGCCAGAACGTTTTCCTGACCGCCGTCGTTAATGCCACCTGCTTCGACAGGCGCATAGCGTGGAACAGTTTTCATATTGTCATCGTTACTCTCCATCAGTCCCCATTTATTGCCGATAGCGTCCTTTGCCTCTTTCATGGCTCTTTCGGGATCGACATTCGAAATACGGCATGCTATGCGCAGACGCAGGGTGTTGGCAAAACGCAGCCATTTGCGGGTGTCGCCGCGATAACATATGTCGTCAGAGTCAATTACATATTGCGATGCGTCGTCGGGATCGATTGTCTCGACAGCCTGACGCAGCATGCGCAACATTCCGTCATACACGTCAGCTTGTGAGTCGTAGGCCACGTTGTTAGTCTCGGGAGTCTGTGCGGAAGCATAGATCTTAAACGGCATGTCGCCGTAGGTATCGGTGTTGGCAAGAGCCAGGAACGCGAAATATATTCGTGTGATGTGATACTGGTTGACATAACGCTCAGGATTAGGGCTGAATTTGAATGCACGGAGCAGCGAGGCGTATTCTTTGCAGCGGTCGACATAAAAGTGACGCCAGCGCGACGAACTCCAGCCGTCGGCATAATTGTAGTCAGGAGCCGAACCTACGAAATTAGGTTTGTTGTTACCGGTGTATCCGGCATATATGTCGTGAGTCAGATTAGTGGTAATCTGGTAATCGTTGTAATATCCTTCGTAAAGGAAGTTGCGGAATGTGGCGGGAGCCGAAGCGAGATCGTCTTTAATCTGCTGAAGAGCCTCGGGGTCGGTCACTTCGTAAGATATGTCGATGTCGCCGTAATCGCCGGTCGGTTCGATAGGTTTGTCACCACCGGGTTCATTGTTTTTGTTCGGCAGTGCATAAGGGTCTTCGCCCAGTTCTGTAAGGTCGTAGCACGAAGTCATGCAGCCCATTGACAGGACGGATGTAAGGGCCAGGACTATGAATGGTTTCATGTGATAATTCTATATAAGTGGTTTTTTACTCAAAACTCTACATTGACAGTGAAGCCGTAAGTGCGCGTATAAGGAACGGCAAGGAAGTCGAGGGCCTGCGAAAACATCGAAGTGTCGTAGCCGCCTTCCGGATTTCCGGGGCAATGTTTCATCAGATAGCACAGATTGCGGGCAACAAAACTTGCACGGAGGTTTGTGAAAGGCGTCTTGGCGAGCCATTTACGGGGCAGAGAATATCCAACCGACAATTCCTTGAGCTTGATATATGAGGCATCGTGCACAAACTCTTCGGCATATCCGCTTTCGCTTTTGTACAGACCGATGGTTGAGTAATATCTCTGAGCCGAGACAGGTATGTCGTTTGCCGAGCCATCTTCTTTTACACCCGGTACGACCATATAATAATCCTTAATTCCACCAATCTCTTTGTATTCGCCACGATATGCGGTTCGCTCAGATGTTCCCGCTTTCGTTGCCATACCTTCTGAGACGCTCACGATATCGCCGCCGAACTTCATGTCGAGAAGAGCTGAGAGCGAAATGTTTCTCCATTTAAAAGAAGGTGTCACTGACATAAGTAGGTCAGGCTGAATGTTGCCGATCGGATGGTCGAGCAAGTATTGTTCGAGATTGCCGTTTCCGGTTTCGGTCATAGGGAGTCCGTTTGCTCCGATTACTATGTTGCCGGTGGCATCGCGTTTCATCAGGTTGTTAGCATATATCTCACCGAGCATTCCGCCGGGGACCGCTCCTACCTTTACCGGCATGTTTGGATCGCCGTTGAAATAAATGCGGTTCACTCCGTCTGCAAGCTTGTCGACAGTCGATTTGTTATGTGCGAGATTTACGTTGAGATTGAATGTGAAATCGCGTGTAAGAATCGGGGTGCCGTACACCATAAGTTCAATACCTTTGTTAGTTATCCGACCGGCGTTTACCCATTGCTGTGTCCATGGAGCGGATGCATCGACAAGCATTGCCTGATTTTTGGTGTTTGAGTTATAGTATGTGAAGTCGAATCCGAGACGGTTGTCAAGGAATTTCATGTCAATACCTACTTCGTAAGAGGTCTTGATCTCAGGCTTGAGGTCGCTGTTCATCTTGATAGTGCTGGCAATCGGACGACGGTCGCCCATCTGGTATTCGAAGAGTCGTACATTATAGAGGTTGTATGGATCGGGGTCTTTACCCACTTGTGCTGCCGAGAGACGCACCTTGGCAAATGTAATCCAGCCGGGAAGTCCGTTCCCCACTCGGCGAGCGAAGTCGGTGACTACAAATCCCACGTTTGCCGAAGGATAGAAAAACGAATTATGTTTGCTCGGGAGCGTCGACGACCAGTCGTTGCGAGCTGTCAGGTCAACCGAAAGGAATTCCTTGAATGCGATCTGGGCCGATGCAAAAGCCGAATACATGGCGCGGTTGTGGCCATCGTTGCTTGCCGAAGTGAGTTTTGCACCGGTATTGAAGATCCAGGTGTCTTTGTTGAGCATGTTCTGTACTGATGCCCCGAAGAGTTCATATTTCTGATACATGATGTTACCGCCGGCGGTAAAGCCTATTCGCCAGTTCTCGCCCACACTTTTATCGCCTATAAGCGTGGCTGATATGTTGTGTTCGAAATGATTGATTTCACGCCGGCTCATATTGTCGTCGATCATCTGTTCCTGCCATGTAGTCGTTCCGTTTGATATGGCATTGATGGCAAAACCGAGATCGGTTTCCTGAATGCGTGTTCGGTAATAATCAAACGCATATTTCGTCTGCAGATACATCCAGTCGTTAAACGTTGCGGTAAGTCCGTAAAATCCGAATGCACGCCAGCGTTCGTCGGAGTTCTGTAACCGGTGACGTACGAAGTAAGGATTGGAGTAAGTCATGTCGGGGCCGTACCAGTTGACGTGTGGACGGTTCTCGTTGCTGTAATTACGAAGGTCGCAGAGTCGTACATTTCCCGGAATCATCAATAGCTGGCCCACTTCTCCAAGCAGGCCTGTGTAGGGACGGTTTTCGGCTTTTGTATTCGAAACTGATACCTTGGCCTCGCTTTTGAGCCACTTGTTGAAAGTAGAGCCGGCAGAAAAATCGATATTGAGTTTTTTGAGTTTCTCACCCTCGAAAAGTCCGGAATTGTCGTTGAACCCCACCGACAGCCGGTAGTTGCTTTTGTCGGTCATATTGCTCAACGCAACGGTGTGAAACTGAGAGAAACCGGTGCGGAAATAGTCTTTAAGTTTATCGCCATCATATAGGTAAGGTAACATCTTCCCGAGATAGTTTGGCTGCATCGATCCGTCGTATGCCGGCCCGAATGCCCCGGTGTCGTTGATTTTTACAGGCATACCCTCGCTGTCGGTCTCATAGTGGATGCTCCCGTTAGCCCCTTGACCGTAGACCGACTGCATTTCCAGCGAACCGGCCACTCGGCTCCATGTGAACGATCCCGAATAGCTTACTCCGAGGCCGGCCCTACTATTGCCGCGCTTGGTTGTCACCAGAATTACACCGTTACCTGCCCGCGAACCATATAGGGCAGCGGCATTCGGTCCTTTCAGTACCGAAATAGACTCTATATCCTCCGGATTCAGGTCGAATGATGTGCCTCCACGGTCGTAACCACCATATGCCGATGCGTCTGATGTGTTGTTGTCAGTAAATGGGACACCGTCCACAATCCAAAGAGGCTGGTTGTTGTCGGTAAGAGACGAGTTGCCACGGATCGTTATTTTTGTTGAACCGCCAAGTCCGGTACTCGCGGTATTCATCTGAAGTCCTGCGACCTTTCCGTCAAGAGCTCCGACTACAGACGGGTCGCCGGTAGTATTGAGATCGCCGGCTTTGACGTCCTGCACAGCATACCCAAGCATTTTCTTTTCACGTTTGATGCCAAGTGCGGTAACAATGACTTCGTCGAGAGTATTGCTGTCCGGGATAAGCGAGGTTTCGATTTCGCTTCTCTCGCCCACTTTTACGGTCTGGGGCTTGTAGCCTATATATGAAAAGGTGAGTTCAGGGTTGTCGCCCGATACTTCAATGGTATATTTCCCGTCAACATCGGTGGCTATACCGGTATTTTGACCTTTAACTATTACCGATGCTCCTATCAGAGGGTCACCGTTTTCGTCAAGCAACTGTCCAATGACCGTACGTTTTGTTTTTTGGCGTCGGTCTTCGGTATTCGACCTGGTTGAATGCTTCAGATAAATGATTTTGTCTTTGATAGTGTAACTTATACCTGTATCTGCAAATACTTTGTCGAGGGCGGCCTTGATATCGGCGTCCTTAAGCGACACAGCTTTTACTTTCTGCGATGACAGGGCGTCATCATAAAAAAACTGATAATCCGACTGCGCTTTTATCACTTTGATAACTTCGTCAAGTCGGGTGTCGGCTTTAGTCGTGAGACTGATTCCTGCATTAGCTATCATGGATAAGGCAAGGAATGCGCCGGCTGCCAATCTGCGTGGCCTGATGGTTAAAGATCGTAGAAACATTGTTCTTGATGATATATGACTGGTGTTGTTTAACTCACTTAACATGGTATTCCATGTCTAATAAACCCCCGTCACAGACTTACTACTTACGCATATTTGATTTTTTTTGACAATTGAAGTGACCGAGGAAATGGTATTGTTTTCAAAATAGTTTTTACAACGTTGTGTCTAATATTTTATTAATAAAAAAATACACTTTGTCGGTTCGTTCAAAAACATTTTTTTTAACGAACCGACAATAAAATGCGCTTATAATCAGATGTTTGATTTGCGGGCAATGCGCTGGTAGTCAGATGGCGTCAGCCCTGTTTCCTTCTTGAAAGCGGCAACGAGTGATGTCCGGGATTTGTAACCTACGCTTTGCGAAATGGCTTCGATTGTAAGGTGTCCGTAGTTTTTAGTATCTGTCAATCGGTTGCATGCCTCCCGCACCCGGTATTGGTTCAGCATATCGCGGAATGTGATTCCGAGCGAATCGTTTAAGACCGCCGATAAAGCACGCGGGCTTATTCCTACTAACTCCGACAGGCGTTCGAGTGAAAAATTGGCTGAAAACTTTTCGTCGGTCTCGTCCATGACGGCAAGAATCCTTGTCTGTTGCGAGAGAGCTGTTTGGGGTGCAGTATATGCAGATGTCGATTTCCCCAGCAACCTTTCGTATAAGGCAACCTCCTTCTCGCGTAATCGCCGATCCTCGTTTTCTTTCAGCAAAGACTGTTGCTGGCGGTAATAAAGCTCGCGGTAACCGCGCCGTATCCTGCGATGTCGGTTAAGCAATATTGCAAGAACAAGTATGATGACCGACAGTACAAACCCCGCTATAAATAGAAACAATTCGTGTGATTTAGACCGCTGTTCTGCTTCTCGGATAGCGGTAGCCGAGTTTCGACGTTCAGTTGCGAGATCATTTAGAAATTTAAGATTATTGATGGTGCCGAGATTTTGCACATTGAGTATCGAGTCCTGAATAATAAGGAATTCGGCATGCATTGCTTTGGCCTCTGCCTTATTGCCGGCATCACTGTATATATTTTCCTTCATACGGTATGCTACGCCGCAAGCTTCAAGATCTTCCACTTCCCTGCCAAATTTCAGAAGTATGTCGGCATAGTGAAGTGCCGAATCGGTTTGTTGAATTTCGCGGTAGAGATACGACAGGGACCTTAGATTTTGATGTATGTAAGCACTCCGATTAATTGAAGATACCTTTATTTGGAGTTGAGCCTTCATGCAATTTATGGCAGCTATTGTGTCGTTGTTGAGTAGCTGAATTGCAGATTTGTAGCGTATACGGGCATATTCAAGGTCGGGAGTATTTTCGGGTATTGTCAACTTGCCAAATATATTGATTTCGTCGGCGAATTGCTGTACGAAACCGGGCATGTGTATCTCGGCTGTAAAATTACAGAAAGCCGTCACGGCATGTTCCCAAAGCTGGTTGTCGCATGCTGTGCGGAATGCTTTGCGGTACTCCTCGATACTCAGGCTGACAAACTCGGGTGATTCAATCTGGTGCGAAAACAATCCGTAGATATTACCTAAACTCAAAGCTATCTGTGCCTTTATTACCGGTCGGTCAAGAACACGGCTGATCTCGGAGGCCTTGACAAGAGTTTCATAAGCCGACTTGTAGTCGCCTGTAAATTGAGAATATACTGTGCTCAGGTTGACGGCGGCTACCGAACAATAATACTTTTGTATGTCAGGCAAGTCGGCACGATAACTCTCAAAAACCTTTGAAAAACATATTACAGCACTGTCCGGATCGGGAGTGTCATCGATAAGATAATTTCTTCCACGGTTGATAAGCAACCGGTAATCACTGTCGGTCAGCGGATAAGTATCGAATACCGTTGCCAAAAACACCAATAGGAATAGAAACACCGGCTTCATAAACCGATTATCTGTTATTGATGACTACATTATGGTCGTGGCGTGTAAAACACAGGGGAATAGTCTCAAACAAAGCCTCCAGTGTAGAGTCGACAGTCTGATAAAAAATAGTAGTTCCCGAATAGGTGCGGAAGGTGTCTACCGAATTACGTATTGTGATGTCGACATTGTAGAGCGTCTCGAGGTCGGATGCTATTTCGCTGACGGTGGCATTGTGGAAATGAATCAACCTATCGTGCCATACTGCATCGAGCGACGTGTTGGACTGAGTGACGGACATCTGTCCGTTCTGTGGGTTGAATTCAGCTTTCTGCCCCGGTGACAGCACCACTCCGTCGTTGTTATCATTAGGTCGTACCTCGACTTTGCCTTCGATCAGGCTGACTGAATTTTTTTTGTCAGACAGGCTGGTGAAGTTGAATTTCGTACCGAGAACGGTGACATTTATCCATTTGCCATCGACAATGAACGGACGTGACTCGTCATGCGTCACCTCAAAATAAGCTTCGCCGCTGATCGACACCTGGCGTCGGTTGTCGGCAAAGGTTTCGGGATATGATATCGAAGCATGGCTGTTAAGCCACACTTTGCTGCTGTCAGGAAGTGTGACAGTCATACAGCCATTGTCGGCGGTTATATTAACCATGTTGACATCCTGACGGCTGAAAAAGATTGCGGCAACCACTATGAATCCGGTAAGAACAGCTGCAGAGACACCCCACCGGAATACTTTCAAACGCCTGAGCCGTTGCTGCTGTTGTCTGTCAGTATCTATTTTCCTGTTTATTTGATTCCATACCCTGTCATGTCCCTGACGGTCTTCTTTAAGGTTCGAGGCATGCATTGCTATATTTTCGAGTTGGAATATCATTCGGGCATTATCGTCCGATTCGTCCATCCATGATTTCACCAACTGTAATTCCTCATCGGAACAGCGGTTGTCGATGAACTTCATTATCAATTCCTCAGAAATTTGTGCCATGTGTTGTTATATTACTTCATTAAACACCTATGTCCCGAAAATCACTTATTCAAATAGCTGAGAAAAATGACAATCAAAAGCAGCAGATACTTCAATTTGTCGCGAAGGAAACGCAAAGCCTTGTACATCTGAGCTTCGACAGTCCTTACCGACACATTCATAGCTTCGGCTATATCTTTGTTCTTGACGTCGTTGAGATAGCTGAGAACAAATACTTCGCGGCATCGGTCGGGCAGCTGGTCGATAGCCTGACGCATCTCCTTGCCGATTTCGGAGTTTTCGATATCGCGTTGTGTGTCGTCATCGGCTATAAACTCCATACGCCGTTCGTTTACCGACTCAAGCAACTCGATGCGGACGGCTGACACGTTTTTGTGACGCAGGACGTTCAGTGCCCGCGTCGAGACAGCCCGATAGAGATATGAGATTATACCGCTGTCCAGGTCGATCTCATCAATTCTTTTCCATAGCCCGTAGAAAACGTCCGACACCACATCTTCGGCTTCTGCCCGACTCTCGACAAACCGCAATGCATGAAAAATCAGACGATTGTAGTTGTCGTCGAAGAGCTGTTTGAAGCGGTATTCTATGTCGGGTGAAGGTTTCACGTCAGGGGATTGATTGTGAGGAGTCGATGTATGTTAGCCGGGGAACATTGCAAGCGAGGCCGCCCCCGGGAATGTGGACGGCCTCGCTTCACTATGACGGGGATTTAAGTTGTGCTCGAAGCGGGACTCGAACCCGCACAGCCGCAATGGCCAAAGGATTTTAAGTCCTTCGTGTCTACCATTCCACCATTCGAGCAGCCTTAGACGCTGCAAAGTTATAGCTAACTTTTGGATTTTGCAACTATTGATGCCGTTTACTTGCTTTCACCGGCCGGAGCGGCGGGTGTCTGAGCGGCAGGCGCGTTGGTGTCGAAGTTACCGGCGGGAACCTGCTGTGCGGGTGCGTCCTGCACGCGGATGCCTGCGTTGCTCTGTGTGCGCGGCATAGTGAATGTGGCGCATACGCAGAAGAGCCACATCAAGCCGATGAGCCACCATGTGGCACGTTCGACAACCGAGTTGGTCTGACGGACACCCATCACCTGATTTGCGCCGGCAAACGATGATGCCAGACCTCCGCCTTTGGATTTTTGAATCAGTACGATGCCGATCAGAGCCAAAGCGGTGAGCAGAATCAGGATGATGAATACGATAAATAAAGAATTCATTACTTTAATACTATTGTTTTGTTATTTATAGCTACTGTTTAGAATGAGTTTCTGCAAAAAACGCATTTGGTCTGCAAAGTAACAACTTTTTTCTGGATATTTCAAATTTAAGTTGGATATAATTTCAAGCGCTTTGTCATATTTGTGCTGTCGGACATATATTTTTGCCAAACTTTCGCTAAAAGTAGTGTCGGAGTGGCTGCGGCGTGGAGCTGAGGGTGCATGATGTCCGGAGCTATCTGAGTTTTCGGAATTCTCGGAGCACTCTGAGTTCTCAGAGTGCTCAAAGTCCTCTGAACTGTCCGAGTGTCTGATCCGTCCTAAAAGATCGCTTATGTTTTCGGGCGAATCGGGGTCGTCAGACGATAATGCCTCAGTGCTGCCCTCGGATGCGAGTTGTGAGGAATAGTCGGCTACGGGATTGAAAATAAGGCGTTCGAGCAGGGCTGTCTCGGCCGGGTCGGCGGTCGTGCCGTAGCGGTCGAGAAATGTGTCGATCACCTGGTCGGTATCGGGTGTGCGGTCGTTGTCCGATGATGTGCCGTAGAAGTCGGCGAATTCGGTCCCGTGTTCGCCGGCGAGACGGTAGAGCATAGCAGGGTCGGACGAATTGAGTGCGACAGCTGCCTTGAATCTCTTTGCCTCGGCCGGGTCGATCATCGGACCGCCCCGCTGCAGCAGTACGGCAGCCGGAAGCGAGAAAAAGGGGTATTCTTCATTCAGCCGGCTGACAAGGGCCGGTGACGGCACGCCGTCTCGGTGCCGGAGAATGTCTATAAATTCGTCAAATTCTTTCATGGTCGTCTTCTACCAGTTGCCGAGAGTGGCGTTGAAAATCAACTGTACGAGCTCGTCGCATATTTCCTGACACAGCTGTTCCTGGACATCGTTGAGCATCTGCGAGCTGTCGAAGTCCTGATATGCGCTGAAAGTCTGGTCGATATCTTTCCCTTCGGCTTTGTTGTCGATGTACTTGACATGCACGGTTATCGTCAGACGTGTCTTGGAAGCATATGCGTCCTCGGTGACCGCCTGCGGCGAAAGGTTGTAGCCCGTGATTTCGCCTTCCATCTGCAGGTCGCTGTTGCCGTCGACTGTCTGCAGGCGCGTGTTACGCTGGATATAGTCGAGAAGTTCGTTTTCGAATGTCTGCTGCAGCGGCGGATAGACCAGCGCGGCACGTATCGGGAATTCCGACACGTGTATTGTCTTGTAGAGATTGTAGTCGAGAGCTGCGCCGTTGAATTTGTAGCTTATGCGGCATGATGACGCGCACAGGGTTGTCACAATTGCAACGGCTGCAAGCAGCAGCAAGCGGTGTATGATTGATTTCAGATTCATATATGTGTGGTCAGTATGCGCCACGAGGCTGGATAGAGGTTATTGGACCGTCGGCCCAGATTGTTGACAAATCCGAGAGGATATCCTTCGTAAGTGAGCAGGACGATGCCTTGCGCCGCACCGTCGGGCAGCTGCACTGCCTGACGCCTGAGGTAGTCAACGGCGGTGTCGCGGTCTACATCTACTCTCGGGAAAGCGTCGCCGCGAAGCACAGTGCTCATTGCCAACGCATGGCTTGGAACGAGCTTCCGTCCTTTGACCGACGCGACTTCCAATCCTTTGTACACCACGCTGGCATGACGGCTTACGCACTCGGCCATAGCTGCCACGGCGCGTGGCAGCGCACGGTAGACAAGCGACTGCCCGTCGAACTCCCATTGCCAGTCATCGAGATCAAACCAACCGGCTGCACGGGCTGTCTCGTCGGTCGGAACAGCCTGGCTTGACGAGCGCTCGCGCCGGTCGCGGCCTCGTGAGGTGGCGGGAGAGGAGATGATGCCCGCAGTGTGTGTGCCCGGTTTCCGGAGAAGTGCTAAGAACAGCCCCTCGCCTCGTGTCATGCCGGGAACGAACCGCAGGCATGGGATGTCGGTGTCGACTCCTCCTGCGACTTCCCACGATTTGTCGCCCGGGATGGCTACGGGTTCTGCACCGAGTCCGTTGACAAGATGTTCGACCACCGATTCGTTCTCCGTACGGTTGAAGGTGCAGGTGCTGTACACCATATATCCTCCGGGACGCAGGGCGTTCCAGAGTGATGTGGTGATCCGCAGCTGTGTGTCGGCGCATCCGGCAATGAGCGATGGTGACCATTGTGTGCGGGCGACAGGCTCTTTGCGCATCATGCCTTCGCCCGAACAGGGGGCGTCGACAGCGATAATGTCGAATTTCTCACCGATTTTCCCAAAAGCTTCGGCATTGCCACGCGTCACAACCGTGTAAGGCGAGCCGTGCTTGATGATGTTTTCGACCAATACGGGAGTGCGCTGCGGCGACAGTTCGTTGGCCACGATTACCGACCCGGCTGGCAGCGACTCGATGGCGCAGGTGGTTTTGCCACCCGGTGCTGCGCATGCGTCGAGCATGGCAAGAGGTCGTGGGGCAGAATTGCCGGCAAGCAGTCCGGTGACAAACGCGATGACATGCCGCTGTATCATCGAAGATGCTTCCTGAACGTAATAGCGGCCCTGGTGCATGGCCGGGTCGAGGGTGAAGGATGGTCGCCGGTCGAGATAATATCCGGTGTCGCACCACGGCACACGGTCGGCATTTTCGTCGACACCACACCCTTTAAGCGCGTTGACACGCACGGCTGTGAGGGCCGGCGTGTCAAGAGCCTGGGGAAGGCCCGCCAACTGCGGGGCCTTCATTTCGATTAGCATCTGTAGGAATGGCGCTGGTATTGGCGGCATCATGCTGCTAAGAGTCGGAGCATCAAATCGACAGACGGCGCAGCGTGTCGAGCAGTGCGCGGTTGATCGGTTTGTCGTTCTTTATGGCTTTGGTGAAAGGCACATATACGATCTCGTCGTTCTTAACGCCGATCATAACGTTGCGCTGGTCGTCGTTAAGCGCGTCGATGGCAGCCGCTCCCATGCGGGATGCCAGGATACGGTCGTGGGCAGTGGGCGAGCCGCCGCGCTGAAGGTGTCCGAGTATCGACACGCGGACATCGTAGGCAGGGTATTCTTTCTTTACACGTTCGGCCAGACCCATCGCTCCGCCGGTGACAGGGCTTTCGGCCACAAGCACTATCGACGAGTTTTTGCTCTTTCGGAAACCGTTTTGAATCAGTTCGGACAGCTGGTCGACCTCGGTCGAAATCTCGGGTATAATGGCAGCCTCGGCTCCGGAAGCGATTGCGCCGTTGAGTGCGAGAAAGCCCGCATCGCGTCCCATGACCTCGATGAAGAACAGGCGCTCATGGCTGGTGGCTGTATCGCGGATTTTGTCGACACACTGCATGATGGTGTTGAGGGCTGTATCGTAGCCGATGGTAGTGTCGGTGCCGTAGAGGTCGTTGTCGATTGTGCCCGGAAGGCCGATTATAGGGAAGTTGAATTCATTTGCAAAGATGCGTGCGCCTGTGAGCGATCCGTCGCCGCCGATTACCACGAGGGCGTTGATGCCATGACGTTTGCAGTTGTCGTAAGCGAGCTGGCGCCCTTCGGGAGTCTGAAACTCCGGACAGCGGGCGGTCTTCAGTATGGTGCCACCCATCTGTATGATGTTTGAGACATTCTGGGTCTTGAAGTCCACGATTTCGTCGGCAATCAGGCCCCGATATCCTCGGTAGATGCCTTTTACCTTGAAGCCGCTGAAAATAGCCGAGCGGGTGACGGCACGAATTGCGGCGTTCATGCCCGGGGCATCGCCTCCGGAGGTGAGAATGCCTACACACCTTGTCTCTTCTTCCATATTAGTGCTTGTTGTTGGTTGTGAAAGTGCAAATTTACAAAAATATTCGTCAAAGTCCGATATAATTATCGAAAATCAACTCAGAGACCTGCGGAAAGCGACCATCTTCAGTGCTGCTTCGGCCGCTTCTACGCCCTTGTGTCCCGCCGGGCCGCCGCAGCGGTCGAGGGCCTGCTGATGGTCGTTGACGGTGAGGACGCCGAAAATCACAGGTATGTCGCAGTCGGAGTTGAGCATCGTGATGCCCTGGGTGACGCTCTGACACACATAGTCGAAGTGAGGCGTGTCGCCGCGCTCGACGCATCCGAAGACGATTACCGCGTCGAAATTAGACGACTCGATCAGCTGTGAGGCGGCGTATGTGAGCTCAATCGCCCCCGGCACGTGAAACACTTCGATGTCGTCTTTGCCGAGGCCGTTAGAGTGAAGGGTTTCGACGGCACCCTGACAGAGGGTCTCGGTAATGTCGCCGTTCCATTCGGCAACTGCGATCGCTATGCGTACGTCGTCAAGGCGTGGCACTGCAGATGTAGGAGTATTGGTTGACATATCAATCAGTAGTTTAACGGGTAAATTGCGGCTATCTGGGGAAGAATTTATGCCAGATGCCGAGTATGTCGAGCGAGCGTTCGCGGGCATTGACCAGGATGTCGACGATGCGCCGGTGCTCGTCGGGAAGGCGCAGCCGGGTTGCTTTGTGCAGCATGGTGTTGAGCAGGTGGATGCCTTTTTCGCGCGTCTGGCCCGACTGAAGCAACGCCTCGCCAAGGGCCACCGACAGGCGCAGCTGGCGTTCGCTGAATTCAGGCTCGATGCGCGTGAGGTATTTCAGGGCGCGGCTGTAATATTGTATACCTTCGCGCTGGCGTCCCATTTTTACGAGTGTTTCGCCTTCGCGGGCCATGGAGTCGATCAGTTCGCTCATGGCCTCTTCGGCCCCGGAGTTGACAAGTTTGAGATTGTCGCTCACAGTTTCGTGAAATGCAGCGAGCATGTCGATCTGTTTCTGGCGGGAACGTGTGATCTGCGTGGCTGCGTTGAGCGCGGTTATACGTGCCGACTCGTAACGTTCAGGGGAGAGCTTCACGAGTCGGTCGAATATTTTGATTGATTTCTCGATGTCGCGCTCTGCCTGGCGGAATTCTCCCCGCTCGAAGTGTATTCGGGCTATGTCGTAAAGCAAAGGGGCGAGTACGCTCAAAAAAGGCTCGTCTTTACGCTTGGGTGACTGCGCCAGCAGATTGAGAGCTTTGGCCGCCGTGGTCATTGCCGAGTCAAAGTCGCCCTTTATCACATGCAGGGCGGTGAGCACCTGCATCAGGGCGGTGTGGGTGTCGAGAACCATGCCCGACTCTTCCATGCGGCAGAGCAGCTCGTCAACCTCGTTTATACGCTTGATAGCCCGGTCGGTCTCTCCGGCTTCGGCGAGTTCTTTGGCTACGGCACGGAAAAAATCATAGGCCGTGCGGAAGTCCACGTCGCCGGTGGCGTGGCGCAGTTCGGACAGAGGCCGATGTTCCTTCTCAAGTTTGCGCAGACGTGAGATATCGGTGGTTACGTTTATAAACAGGGGAGCTAATGAATCGGTTGCCATACTGGTGGGTTTGAGAGGATTGACTGTTTGTCATCGCGGGTGTCGCGTGCCAGTGCACCGAGAAAAGCCGTAAGTACGCGCCCGGGTAAGGCACGCCCCGGTTGCATGGAATAAGTGGCGCATTTGCTTTCGTCGCACTGTGTCACTACACCGGTCGCGGGATTTATGTCGATTGACAATGGCACGTAGAAGCTTATATTCCGCCGATAGCACTGCTGCGGGTCGTCGCATCGCCACAGGTTGAGATTGTCGCGTGCGGCTGTCACCACGATATCGGCTGATTCCAGTCCTTCGATCAGAAACGGCATCACGTGGGTCACAGCCGGATCGAGCTGAGGCTCGTAGCCAGGCAGATAGACGATGATCATGCCGCGGTCGGCACACATTTTTATGAATTCGGAGACTTCGTGGCGGCTTCGTTGGGCGAGAGCGAAATATCCGCCGAACACCACGATGTCGCCCGGACGAGCTGCGGGCCATCCGAACGACATGCGTTCACGCGAATAGCGTGTGTATATTGCAGGGTCGTCGCCGGGGCGGTCGGCTCTGACAAGACGCACCGGGGTTGAACTGTCGACAGGCCGGTCGACCATTGCTGTGTCGACTCCCGCTTCGGTGAGTTTGGCGAGTATGAAGTCGCCTGACGCGTCGGCGGATGCTTCGCCGGCAAAAGCCACTTCAATCCCCTCTGAAGCAAGCTGCCGGGCAGTGTCGAGCATCAGCCCGGATGCTTCGGCCGAGATAGGCTGCATGCCTTCGAACACAATGTCGAGGATGCATTCGCCCACGAATATAACCTTGCGTGCCATATGGCTACTTGTTAGAGCCGGTCTCGCCCCGTGAAACCGTCCCGAGGTATCCGCCGTGGTGACGTTTGGCGTAGTCCTGACGGGTGAACCCCGTGGCGTTCATTACATTGACCACAAGTATGTCGCCGATAACCGTCATTGCGGTGGTGGATGTTGTGGGTGTGAGCCCTAACGGGCACACTTCGGGCGCGCCGCCGGTAAAAAGTGTCACGTTGGCCTGACGTGCCAGCTCGCTGTCGGCGTTACCGGTAATCACAATCAGTGGTATTTCGGGGTAGAGGTTGTGTGCGAGGGCTGTCAGGTCGATGATTTCGCGTGTGCGTCCGGAGTTGGAGATAAGCAGCATCACATCGTCGGGCTGCAGCACTCCGAGGTCGCCGTGCTGCGCCTCGCTGGGATGCAGGTTTACGGCCGGTATGCCGGTGGACGAGAATGTGGTTGCGATGTTCATGGCGATCTGCCCGGCTTTTCCCATGCCCGAAGTGACGAGTTTGCCACCCCGGCGGTGCACGTGCTCTACAATCAGCTCGACAGCGCGGTCGTAGTTGTCGCTGTAAGGGATCTCGGTAATGGCTTTGCTTTCGGCCTCAAGGATGCGGGCCATTGTTTCTTTTACGCTCATATGCTGTGATTCGGGATTCAGTCCCGGTTGTTGGGTTTATCTGCATGTTTCATTGGACGTCCTTCGAACGCCTCTATGGCATCGACCCACTCGGGGGCAAGCGGAGCGCCCTGGCCGCTTGCCGGGTCGAATCCGCAAAGAGTGGTGACTGCGCGGCACTTCTGTTCGCCTGTGTCGGAATTGATGATGCGCTGTTCGATGGTGAAACTGCGCTGCCCGATGCGCATGGTGGCGGTCCAGACCTCTATATTCTCGGTGATGTAGGTGGGGGCGAGAAAGTCACAGCTGATGTTGACAACCACAGCCCTGATGTCGTGGAAGTCAAGACGGTCGCCGAGAGCGTCGGCGTAATAGGTGATTTTCCCGAGGTCGAGCATCGACATGTAAGCGTTATTGTTTACATGTCCGAGAATGTCGATGTCGGAGAAGCGTATCTGCAGCTTTACGCAGTGGCTGAACGGGTAGTCCGACGCCGGCACATGTGGGCCGGCGGCTTTCATATACCGTGAGTTACGTTCGTTTTTGGGTGTATCGTTGTTGTCCATAGGTCTTTGCATGGGTTAATGCAGCTTCAGGTCGGTGAGAGCCTGCCGGCCGACAGCTTCGTTAAGTAATTCGACGAGTCGTGTGCGGTGGTACGACAGCTCTTCTTTTAGCGGCCCGGAAGCTATGTATACGTGCAGAACGGTTCCTTCGACATATCGTCGGGTGGTCTGACGGTTGATCTCCGCGCCAACTATCTCGGGCCACAGTGAAGAGGCGCGCTGCAGGTAGAAGTTGTCGGATGCCTCGCTGGCCTGGACGGCTTCCTTTATAATCTGGTCGATTGACTGTGGGTCGCGCCGTCTCATGCCGTGTGGGGAGAAGGGGTGAAACATCCGTTGTCGACAGTCCACAGCCGATGGTCGCCGCCGGTGCGTCCGATGATGGTGTCGAGGTGCTTGCGGTTGGTGTCGGTGATGAATATCTGTCCGAAATCATCGCTGGTGACAAGTTCCATTATGCGTTCCACGCGTGTGGCATCAAGCTTATCGAAAATATCGTCAAGGAGCAGCAGGGGGCGCAGTCCTGTCGATTCGCGCAGAAATGCGTATTGGGCCAGTCGCAGGGCCACGGTGAAAGTCTTGCACTGACCCTGCGATCCGGTGCGCCGGGCAGCCATTCCGTCGAGGGTCATCGCTATATCGTCGCGGTGTGGCCCTACCGACGTGTGTCGCACAGCCTCGTCGTGACGCCTGCAGGCATCAAGCATTTGTGTAAGCCGTTGTCCGGGGAGATCCTTACGCCATCCTTCGTAAAAAAGGCTCACTTTTTCAGCTTCGTTGCCGGCCACAGACCGGTAGTAGTGTCCGAAAATGTCGGAGAGCCGCCGCACCATCCGTTCGCGGGTGTCGGCGATGTATCCGGCCGCCGATTCCATCTGCATCTCAATGACAGAATAGAGCGTGTGGTCGACAACGCCGTCGCGCAGCAGCCTGTTTCGCTGTTCGAGTGCGTGCCCGTAACGGATCAGCCGGTCGAGATATGCGGCATCGCTCTGAGATATCACCATGTCGAGCCATCTTCGCCTGACCTCGGGAGTGTCGCGCACGAGGTCTATGTCCTGCGGCGCCACCATCACCAGCGGAAACAGCCCGATATGCGAGCTCAGGCGCTGATATTCCTTGTCGCCGCGTCTGAACGATTTCCGCCGTCCGACCCCCATTCCGAGCCGGAGAGTCTCTTCCGAGCCGGAGCGCAGGTATTCGCCCCGGAGAGTGAGGAAATCGGATCCGCGACGCATTATCAGCGAATCGGTCACGCCCGAAAAACTGCGGCAGAAACTCAGGTAATATACGGCATCGAGCAGGTTGCTTTTGCCCATACCGTTGTTGCCGAGAAAGCAGTTTACCTTGGGTGAGAATTCAAGGTCGGCCGAGGTGATGTTCTTGAAATTGTCGATGACGAGACGGTTCAGGCGCATTATGGTCGTTCTCCGGTGATTTGCAGTCAGAGTCCGGTGTAGGTGTGGGGGGTGATGGCGCGTAATTCTGCCTTCACTTCGTCGCTGACTTCGAGAGTGTCGATAAACGATGCGATGCTTTCTGCTGTAACTCCGGTGTTGACGCGGGTCAGGGCTTTGAGTGTCTCGTATGGGTTGGGGTAGCCCTCGCGGCGCAGTATGGTCTGAATGCCTTCGGCCACGACGCTCCACATGCGGTCGAGGTCGGACGATATGACGCTCTCGTTGAGAATGAGTTTGTCAAGGCCCTTGTTGGTGCTGTGAAGGGCTATGAGCATATGGGCGAGAGGCACGCCGACGTTGCGGAGCACGGTCGAGTCGGTGAGGTCGCGCTGCAGTCGCGATATGGGGAGTTTGCCGGCAAGGTGAGTGAGTATGGCGTTGGCCATGCCGAGATTGCCCTCCGAGTTTTCGAAGTCGATGGGGTTGACTTTGTGGGGCATTGCCGACGAGCCGACTTCGCCTGCCTTGATTTTCTGCTTGAAGTAGTCGGATGAGATATACATCCAGATGTCGCGGTCGAGGTCGATGATGATGGTGTTGATGCGCTTGAGTGCATCGAACACTGCGGCAAGGTTGTCGTAGTTTGAAATCTGGGTGGTCAGCTCCTCGCGACGGATGCCCAGACGCTCGCTCAGGAAAGAGGCGGCAAACGATTTCCAGTCAATCGATGGATATGCCACCCTGTGGGCATTGAAATTGCCTGTGGCTCCTCCGAATTTACCGCTTATCGGAGCTTGCGCAAGCATGGCGCGTTGTTGTTCGAGGCGGTAGACAAACACGGCGATTTCCTTGCCAAGGCGTGTGGGGGAGGCGGGCTGCCCGTGTGTGCGTGCGAGCATTGGCACATCTGACCATTCCCGGGCACGGGTGCGCAGGCGTTCGATCATGCTGTCGAGAAGCGGGAGATAAGCCTCGCGCAGCGCGTCGGCCAGCATCATTGGGTTGGATGTGTTGTTGATGTCCTGAGAAGTCAGGCCGAAATGAATGAATTCTTTGTATTTCGAGAGCCCGAGTTTGTCAAACTTATGCTTGATGAAGTATTCCACGGCTTTGACATCGTGGTTGGTCACCGCCTCAGTGTCTTTTACCTCCAGTGCGTCGGCTTGTGAAAAGTTGCGGTATATGTCGCGGAGAGTTTCGAACAGCGATGCCGGCACGTCGGCAAGCTGCGGCAGAGGCAGCTCGCAGAGAGCTATAAAGTATTCGATTTCTACCTTGACGCGGTAACGTATGAGGGCGTACTCCGAGAAATATTGGTCGAGTATCTCGCATTTAGAACGGTAGCGTCCGTCGATAGGCGAAATTGCGGTGAGCGAAGTGAGTTGCATAATCAAGTTGAAGTTTGATTTTGTTTCAGACCGCAAAGTTACGAATTTTAATTAACTGTTTTGACGCTTGTTGGTTAAAAAAGGCCGACCGGTTGACAATTTTTAAAATCATTTAGCCAATGTGCAGGCGACTAACCCCGCGCTGAATTGTTTTACTATCAAACGAATGAAAACGACTGACAATCCCTCGTCCTCACCGTCGAGTAGTGATACTGGTCGTTGAGGCTCTCATAAATAAATAGTTGAAACGTGGAAGAAAGCGGCCGTCCCCCCTAAGGACAGTCGCTTTCTTTTTCTTACATTTATATATAGAGAATTTTGGAGAATTCTATGACAGCGGCACGGTCTCACGACCACGCCGCGGCTGTAAACCTTAAAAAATTAAAAACCTTTGAAAAAACTATTGCCCAAAGTTACCACTTTTTTGTTAAATCTAAAAGAATAGTTAAGTAAATTTGGCTTCTGATACAAATAAAAATGCCCCTCATTGATTTTTTGCTTTCAGTTTTTGAAAAATTGATATGTTTTTGTAACGATTTGACGTTTTAAGAAAAAAGCTGATTTTTTTTGTATCTTTGTGGTTGCTATGGATGAGATGAACGTTTACATACTCGGATGCGGCTCGGCATCGCCTACGACGCGCCACAATCCGTCGGCTCAGGTGATCGAATACCGTGGGTCGCTCTATATGATTGATTGCGGGGAGGGGGCTCAACGTCAGATGATGTCGATGGGCCTGTCGATGCATCGTGTGAAGCATGTGTTCTTGAGCCATTTGCACGGAGATCATTGTCTCGGACTGGTGCCCATGCTCTCTACCATGGCTCTTCACGATAAAGGCGGCACGGTCACTATCCATACCTTTGCCGAAGGAGAACGCATTCTGCGTCGTATGATTGACTTTTTCTGCGGGCCTGCAGATTTTGACATACAGTTCGATATCATAGACCCGTCGGTGAGACAGACAGTGCTTGAGACGCGCGGACTGACAGTGGAATCGTTTCCGCTGTACCATCGTGTCCCTTGCGTGGGATATATATTCAGGGAGAAAGAGAAACCGAGGCACCTCCGGGCTGATATGCTCGATTTCTACAAGGTGCCGCTGTATATCCGCAAAGACCTTGCTGCCGGGGCCGACCTGGTTCTGCCCGACGGGAGGGTGGTAGCAAACAGCCGTCTTACCACTGATCCTACACAGTCGGTCAGTTATGCCTATTGTTCAGACACAATGTTCGACAGACGGGTGGCAGAAGCTGTGCGTGGAATCGACGTGCTTTATCACGAAGCCACATACACCGACGAAAAAGCCTCCAACGCGGCCCCGAGAGGTCATTCCACCGCACGCGAGGCTGCACAGATTGCATCTCTTGCCGGTGCAAAGCGTCTGGTAATAGGCCATTATTCCAGATCAACCGATATGGCCGTTGCCGAGAGGGAGGCCAAAGAGGTGTTTCAGGACACTGTGGCCGCAAACGAGGGTATGAAGATAAAGGTGTGATTATGGAAACGGCATTCAGCAAAGATGATGAGAAATGGATGCGGATGGCTCTTGAAGAGGGACGCCGCGCATCGGACGAAGGAGAGGTGCCCATAGGGGCGGTAATAGTGTGTGACGGGCGCGTCATAGGGCGCGGCCATAATATGACCGAGTCGCTGGGCGATGTCACCGCACACGCCGAAATGATAGCCCTGACTTCGGCCGCGCAGACTCTCGGAGGCAAGTACATGCCCCGGGCAACACTGTATGTCACGGTCGAACCTTGCATAATGTGCGCCGGGGCATTGGGTTGGAGCCAGATAGGGAGAGTGGTGTACGGTGCGTCCGACGACAAGCGCGGATATTCCACCGTAGCGGTCGGCGGCAGGTCGCCATTTCATCCTTCGGCCACGGTGGAGGGAGGCCTTCTTGCCGATGAGGCCTCAGAGATGATGCGCACGTTTTTCGCCGCCCGCCGCCGTTAGCCGGCGGCAGTTCATACAGAGGCTATCCGGGCGATATATTTGCCTATGATGTCAAATTCGAGGTTGACCTGCGACCCGATTCTGATGGCGTTGAAGTTGGTATGCTCGAACGTATAGGGAATGATCGCCACCCGGAAAGAGCCGGGCTGTGAGTCGCATACGGTGAGGCTCACTCCGTTGACAGCTACCGACCCTTTTTCCACAGTCACATATCCCTGGCGCTGCATGGCCGGGTCAGCCTTATATGCGAATTTGAAGTAGGTGCTTCCGTCGAGCTCTTCGATGCCCACGCACTCGGCCCTCATGTCGACGTGACCCTGCACGATGTGCCCGTCAAGCCTGCCGTTCATCACCATACACCGTTCGACATTCACCTTGTCGCCAATTTTAAGCGAACCGAGGTTAGACCGGTCGAGTGTCTCGCTTATTGCGGTCACAGTGTAAGTGCCGTCGTTGATAGCCACTACTGTCAGACATACGCCGTTGTGTGCCACGCTCTGGTCAATGCGCAGTTCGTCGGCGAAAGAGCAGCGGAGGGTGATGTGCAGGTTGCCTTTGTCGCGGCGCAGTTCGGTCACTGTCGCCGCCTCTTCTACGATTCCTGAAAACATATGTTTAGGGTTAAGAATTTATTATTGTACAGATGAGGAAGCCCAGAGCATATGCGAGCATGAGTATGGCCGTCTGCCCCAGGCACGGGTTGAGCTGCCTTACGGGCAGCGAGTGAAGCCGCGAGGTCACGGCCACGTGGCCGATGAGGTAGGCCAGAGGCACCACCCATGTCCATGCGTTCATGGTCATCCACGACGGCAGCATGAGCAGCACTGCCAGGAAACCGTTGGTCACATATGCCGAGAGCATCATCGAGCGTCCGAATATCACTGCCAGCGTGCGCTTGCCCACTGCCTCGTCTTCGTCGCGGTCGCGGTAATTGTTCACAATTATCACATTGGCCCCCATCAGGCCGACGGCTATCGACCCTGCGGCCACCCAGAGGTTCCAGTGTCCGGACTGCAGGTAATATGTCAGGTTGACGGGGATTATTCCGAAAAAGATCATGACGGCCACCTCGCCTAAGCCATGGCGGGAGAGAGGGTAAGGCCCGGTGCTGTAGGCAAGCACGCCCAAGGCGATCACCGCCCCGACTATCAGCAGCCACCAGCCTCCGAAAGCCAGCAGACAAAGGCCGATGGCGCATGCGAGAGCCAGAGTGGCGAATGTGGCGTTGCGCATGGCCGAGGGTGTTATGTCCCCCTCCGTGACACCGCGTCGCGGACCCACGCGTCCTGCCTTGTCGAGGCCGGCCTTGTAGTCGTAGTATTCGTTGGCGAAATTCGACGCCACCTGTGCTGTGACGGCAAAAAGCAGACAGAGCAGCGCCGGCAGCCATTCGAAACAATGGTAGTACACAGCATATCCTGCTGCTGCAAACACGCCTGCTACAGATACCGGCAGCGTACGCAGCCGCATCGCCTCGATCCAGCATGACAGTCTACTCATGGTTGTCGCTTTCTTTTGTTTCGTTATCGGGCTTGGAAAGGCCGAAACACCGGAGTATGGCCTGCCGCAGACGTTCGGCGTCCGGACCATCCTCGCGCAGTATCCGCAGTATGCGGGCGATATAATCGTCCTTCCCGCGCAGGCCGCACATCTCGGCTACGTTGCTCGACGGGATCATTGACTTTTGGTTGAACACACGCAGTACGGCATCATAGTCGCCAGACCCGACATAGCGGTTGAAATCCCGGCAGTAGCGTTCGTACATTCCGCGAGGATTGATTTCGGCGGTTAGCGACTCCATATGTTCCTCAAGTTTGTTTATGTCGCCGAAGCGGCCGTCGATGCGGTATTCCATCATGCGTTTCACTCTGTGGCGGGTGTGCTGCAGGGCCTGCTGTTTCAGCATGCTCTTGAACAGGTTGAGAATAGTGCGGCGCACACGCTCGAATACGCGGGTTTCGTTGCGCCCGCAGTTGCTTGCCACGGTGCGCACCACCTCCTCAAGCATCAGTATGTTCTCTATCTCGGCAACATCGGGGACGAAGATCTTCTTTCCGCGCAGGTACTCCACTTCCTTGTCGTCGCGTCGGTCGCGGTCGACTATTCCGTGGCTGTCGAGATGGTGGAATGCAGCCAGGTCGTTGAATGCCCGTGTGGCCTCAATCACTTTGTTGCAGCTGCCCATCGATTTTACTGTGTAGTCTTTGAACACCAACGGGTAGAGCTTTGCATCGATTGAGCGCTCGCTGTCGCCCTCGATAAAAATAATCGGTTTGCGGCTGCCGATAATGGCAAGATAGACCTCGTCGGGCAGTCCCTGTCTTGAGGGCAGGATGTCGTAGCTCCACGAGCGTGCCGACATGTCGCAGTCGCGTACCCACACCGTGGCCGCATCGGTGCGCGAGCCGGCAAATTCAAGGTCGTGGGTGGTGTAGACAAATCTGCAGTCGGGGCGCATTTCCTCAAGTCGGTTCCATACAGTCTGGAGTATCGCGGGATGAAGGAACATGTCGGGGTTGTCGACCATGACCACCGAATTTTCGGGCGCATATAGCAATGCACCTATATAATATATAACGGCGCGTTCGCCGGTCGACAGTCTGACGGCGGAGTAAGCGTCCTTGTCGATTCCGCGTGCAAACAGCAGACGCCCTCCTTCGGTGAGAACGCGGTTGTCGGGAAATATTTCCTGCCACACGCTTATTGCCTTGTCGAGGTTGCTCTTCGGAAGTTCGGCTGCTGGATTTTCGGCCCGGTGCACCTTATAGGCTATAAGATTGACCATCTCGTCGTGCATCAGCATGGCGAGCACGCGCTCAAGTTGTGACGATTCACGTCTGGTCGGTTCTTGCGGTGAGCTGTCGAACATAGCCCCGTAGAGGGTGTCGATCGACGAAGCCGACGGTTCGGATGCCATATCGCGCCTGAACAAGGCTGTGAGCGCGGAGAGACGGAATGCCTCGTCTCCGAGGTCGTCGGCGATGCGTCGGGCAAAGCGGGTTTTTCCCGCGCCGTTTGCACCGATGATGACTATGCGGCGTCGGTCAGGAGCGATTGTGAGCCTCTTGCCGTCGGTGCGTTGCGGTAGGGTTATAGGCTGGTTCATGGCTGAAATTCTATTTTACCCTCGCGGAGAACTACCGGTGCTGAGCTGTCAGTCAGGTCGACCACAGTCGAGGGTGTGGGTTCGCTGGATCCTCCGTCGAGCATGAGGGGCACGCCCGAGGCATATTTAAGGGCTATCTCCTCGGGTTCGCCGATGATATCCGGTTCGAGGTCTACTGATGTCGACATTATCGGGTGTCCCAGCTTACGCACCAGTTCGACAGCAATGGGCGAGTCGGGGATGCGTATCCCCACAGTGCGTCGTCCTTTGAACACCTTAGGAAGCTTTGTCGATGCAGGCAGGACAAAAGTCACCGGTCCCGGGAGCCATTGCTTCATCAGGGAGAAGGCGCGGTTGTCGATACGTGCATACTCGCTCGCCATGGAAAAGTCGGAACAAACTATCGAGAGGAAGTCGCGTTTAGGGTTAAGTCCCTTGAGTGCGCACAGCCGCTCAATGCGGGAATTGTCCAATGCGTCGCACCCTATCGCATAAAGCGAGTCGGTAGGATAGATAACCGGGTCGCCATTCCGCAGAGTGTCGACAGCCTCATCCATGAAACGGTCGTTTATTGAAGTGGAATATATGCGGAGAATCTTCATTCCAGTGATGATTTATAACTCCACAAAGGTACAAAAAAGATACTAAAAAAAGAGATGTCTCACGACATCTCTTTTCCTTTAAACCTTTATCTTAATCTAATACTATGAAAAACACACGTGCAAAAGTACTACTATAATCCGTTACACAAAGAAAGCCAAAAAGTATTTAACATATATTTAACAGTTAAATCCCATTTTGTAACTTATATAAACAAATTTTGAGGTCTCTCACCATAATTTGTGTATAATGAATTCATTTTAACACACTCGAAAGTTGACTATTGAAATAATTATTTGTAATTTCGCGTCATTAAAAGTCATCCGTTCGCAGGCGGATGCGGCCTTAAATGAATTCAAGTGTAATTATCTTTCACAATAGATTACTAATATGGCTAAAGAAAAAAAGTTTTTGACCTGTGACGGTAATCAGGCTGCTGCACACATCTCCTATATGTTCTCGGAGGTGGCTGCTATTTACCCGATTACCCCCTCGTCAACAATGGCCGAATATGTCGACGAATGGGCGGCAGCCGGTCGTAAGAACATTTTCGGAGAGACAGTGCTCGTGCAGGAGATGCAGTCGGAAGGTGGCGCCGCAGGTGCTGTTCACGGCTCGCTTCAGGCCGGCGCGCTCACCACTACTTACACCGCGTCGCAGGGTCTGCTGCTGATGATCCCGAACATGTACAAGATCGCCGGCGAGATGCTTCCCTGTGTCTTCCATGTGTCGGCCCGTACGATTGCCTCGCACGCGCTCTCTATTTTCGGCGACCATCAGGATGTGATGTCGGTTCGTCAGACCGGTTTCGCAATGCTTGCCGAAGGGTCGGTGCAGGAAGTCATGGATCTATCGGGTGTAGCCCATCTGTCGACCATCAAGTCACGCATACCTTTCGTTAATTTCTTCGACGGTTTCCGCACCTCTCACGAAATTCAGAAGATCGAGATGGTGGAGGAAGGCGACCTCGCCCCGCTGCTCGACCGTGAGGCTCTTGCCGACTTCCGTCGCCGCGCACTCACCCCGGACGCTCCGGTAGCACGCGGTATGGCCGAGAACGGTGACGTTTTCTTCCAGCACCGTGAGGCATGCAACCGCACATATGATGCAGTTGCCGATATTGTAGAGGACTACATGGGCAAGATTTCCGACATTACCGGTCGCGAATACCACCTCTTCAACTATTATGGAGCCAAGGATGCCGACCGCGTGATTATAGCCATGGGTTCGGTTACACAGGCAGCTCAGGAAGCCATCGACATCCTTCTTGCCAAAGGCGAGAAGGTAGGTCTCGTTTCGGTTCATCTCTATCGTCCGTTCTCGGCAAAGCATTTCCTCGCTGCAGTGCCCGCTACGGCAAAGCGCATCGCTGTGCTCGACCGCACGAAGGAACCGGGTGCCACCGGCGAACCTCTCTACCTCGATGTCACCGACTGCTTCTACGGCAAGGAGAATGCCCCGGTTATCGTTGCCGGACGCTACGGTCTCGCTTCGAAGGACACCACTCCCGCCCAGATTATCTCGGTATTCGACAATCTCGCACTGCCCGAGCCTAAGAACCACTTCACTCTCGGCATCATCGACGACGTTACGTTCACTTCGCTGCCCCCGGTTGAGGAAATCGCTATCGGCGGCAATATGTTCCAGGCCAAATTCTACGGCCTCGGTGCTGATGGAACTGTGGGCGCAAACAAGAACTCTGTGAAGATTATCGGCGAGAACACAGACAAATACTGCCAGGCTTACTTCGCATATGACTCGAAGAAATCGGGCGGTTTCACCTGCTCTCACCTGCGTTTCGGTGACGAACCCATCCGCTCGACCTATCTTGTGACAACACCTAATTTTGTCGCATGCCACGTACAGGCTTATCTCCATATGTACGATGTGACACGCGGTCTTCAGGATGGCGGCACATTCCTTCTCAACACCATCTGGGAAGGTGAGGAGCTTGCCAAGAACCTCCCCAACAAGGTCAAGAA
>CAZAZA010000024.1:19475-34502 GCA_964489495.1 uncultured Bacteroides sp. | reverse complement strand
GCTATGTCTTCAAGCATTTCCTTGCGACGGTCACCGAAACCGGGAGCTTTGACAGCACAAACTTTCAACGAACCGCGAAGACGGTTTACAACCAAAGTTGCAAGTGCTTCCTGATCCACATCTTCTGCGATAATCAGCAAGGGACGACCGCTTTGGGCTGTAGCCTCCAGAATAGGAAGCATATCTTTGAGATTGGAAATCTTCTTGTCATAAAGCAGAACATAGGGTGAATCCATCTCGCATTCCATCTTCTCGGGATTGGTCACGAAATAAGGCGAAATGTATCCACGATCAAACTGCATACCTTCAACGATATCGACAGTTGTCTCTGTTCCCTTTGCCTCGTCAACGGTGATTACACCTTCTTTTTTGACCTTCTGCATGGCTTCGGCGATGAGTTTGCCTATATTGTCGTCGTTGTTTGCAGAAACACGTGCAACATCCTCAATTTTCTTGAAGTCGTCGCCTACAGGCTCGGACATCTGATGAATACGAGCAACGACGGCGGCAACAGCTTTGTCAATACCGCGTTTGATGTCCATCGGATTCGCTCCGGCAGCCACATTCTTAAGTCCGACGTTGATAATTGACTGAGCGAGAACTGTAGCAGTGGTTGTTCCGTCACCGGCATCGTCACCAGTCTTAGATGCGACCTCTTTTACAAGCTGTGCGCCCATGTTTTGGAACGGATCCTCGAGTTCAACCTCGCGTGCCACGCTCACACCGTCTTTTGTGATATGAGGTGCACCGAATTTTTTCTCGATGATTACGTTGCGGCCCTTAGGACCGAGTGTTACTTTAACGGCATCAGCAAGAGCGTCGACACCTTTTTTGAGCTCTTCACGAGCCTTTATTTCGAATTTAATTTCTTTAGCCATTTTAATAATTGTTTTAAGATGCGAAACCTTTGTTTTAAGATGTATAGGTGTATGTCAGTTATTCACCTACGATAGCCAAAACATCGCTTTGGCGCATGATCAAGTATTTTTCCCCATTGTACTCAATCTCAGTTCCGGAGTACTTGCCATAGAGGACCATGTCACCTTCGTGGAGAAGCATCTCTTCGTCTTTAGTACCGGCTCCAACAGCGAGCACCTTTCCTTTCAAGGGTTTTTCCTTTGCTGAGTCAGGAATGATGATTCCGTGCATCGTCACTTCCTCTGCGGGAACTGGCGCAATCAGCACGCGGTCTGCTAACGGTTTGATATTCATTGTATAATATACTTTAGTTAGGTTATGTGTTATTTTGAGTTTCTACTTGTTTCTTGCATATTCCGTGCCAAATGTTTTTTCACGGCTGACAACTGACATTTTGTCAATCCAGATGTATAACAACCGGAGACTGTTTAGGTTCAGCCTCCGGTTTATTTTTTAATTATTTTGGGATTCTGGAAGTGCGGATGCAACTGACTCATAGGCTTCGGCCATAAGTGTCGGCAGGTCATACCCTCCCGTCGGGGGATATATAGGCCTATGGACGGTCAGAATGACATGCCCTGGCCTGGGAAGACGGGCGCTTCGAGGCATAACTTTGTAAACGCCATCGATTGTCAATGGAACGACCGGCAGATTAAACTCTGTAGCCAACAGGAATGCTCCTTTTTTGAAAACATGCATCTTTCCGTCCGGCGTGCGGGCTCCTTCAGGAAACACCACAAGCGACATTCCACCTTGAAGCTGTTCTTCGGCACGTTCCATCGTACGCTTTAATGCAACGCGGCTTGACTTATCGACGAATATCTGATGTGAACGTTCACATGCAAATCCGACAAAAGGAATTTTCCTCAAGCTCTGTTTCATCATCCAACGGAAGTTATGACCAAGATAACCATAGATGGTGAATATGTCATAAGCTCCCTGATGGTTGGCAACAAACACATAGCTGGATTTAGGATCAAGATTCTCGCGCCCTATGACATCTACTTTGACAAGAGCAAGCCAGCACCATAATCTCGCCCAAATAATCTCGGGATAATATCCCCACCATTTGCCGCCTCCAAGAGCCGAACCGACTACGGTGACTATCGCCGTCAAAATAGTCACTGCTGCCAACACAGGCAGCATGACACACACTTGATATATCCGGTACAGTATCATTTAATGCCAATAATTTCCATAATTGTCTTTGGAATCTCTGTATTGTCCATCACACCGGTAAACCGATCGGCATCACATCCGGCAGCAAAAACCGGCACCACAGCTCCTGAATGGTCGCCGGTGGTCCATCCTGCCCCGGCAAGACGATCTATTGCCCTCATGACTGCATCAGAAAAGGCCCAGCTTGCATTGTCACGTTCTTTTTGAGTCATCTCACGGCCAAAAGTCTCCTCAAAAATTTTACGGATTTCCTGATCATTTGCTTTCTCGGGGGTAAGCTCGCCATATAGGCTGAACCGCTCGGTAAGAACAGTCTGCATTTCATCCCATGACATCGGGTAGGAAACAGAGCGAAGATATTCAGCAAAACGGTCTTTTGATGAATGTATTTTCGAAAGAACTTTAAAATCAGCATAATAATGCATTCCTCGGTTCGCTACAGCAAGGCCGCCGGTTTCGTGATCAGCGGTTACCACGATAAGCGTTTCCTCGGGGTGCTTTTTATAAAATTCATATGCTATTCGCAACGAATTGTCAAATGCCACAGTTTCATTGACTGAAGCTGCGACGTCGTTGGAATGGCCGGCGTGATCAATTGAACCGCCTTCGACCATCATAAAGAAGTGTTCTGGGGCGTTTTTGAGCAGGTGATTCAGACATGCGTTAGTCATCTCCGGAAGAGTCAGAATTCCGGCAATAGAGTCGACATTCAATCCAACGTCGTTACTGTGTGCCGAAAGCGTGTCAGTGTTTAACAACAACACGCGGCGTGAATCGATGTCCTCAAGTTCGGCTATTCCACGCACAACTTTTACGCCATTGCGTTCAAAAACGTTTAACAAATCATTTGGCTTACCTGATTTATCCTTCATTCCACGCAGATTTGCTCCGGCAATAAATTCATAACCTGAAGCGGCGGCATCACATCCTATTTCGTAGAACATCGACCTTGAAGGCACATGTGCATAAAAAGCTCCCGGAGTGGCATCGTCGGGAGCTACCGTTGTAACGAGACCGACACCCCAGCCTGAATTGTGAAGCACTGATGCTATTGAAGTCACAGATACGGAATCGGGTGTGACCCCAAGCATTCCGTTGTTAGTCTTATACCCGCTGGCGAGAGCAGTGCCTGCAGCAGCCGAATCGGTTACCGGACTCGAAGCTGAATATGTCGTGGCAGAGCCAGCTACCGGCATATCAAACATCATCAGATTACCTTCACGGTCAAGGCCGGTTTTATGGAAAAGTTGTGCGGCACTCACAGCACCCCATCCCATGCCGTCACCAATGAAATAGAATACATAGCGTGGTGAAGCTGCAAAAATCATAGAAGCCCCGGCTATCGTTGCTAAAAAAGATGAAATCAATCGTTTGTTAAACATATGTCGTATAATTTTTGATTCACACCACAAATTTAGTTATTTTAATCTAATGGAGTTGTAACGTTTACACTAAATTTTTTTAGTAATTTTGCTACTGATTTAGAGAATTGCAATGGAACAATGGATCAAACTTTCGATTCCTCACCTTGGAGGAACTGAAATCAATTATGTCAATGAAGCTTTCCGGGAAGCTTGGGTAGTACCACTTGGACCAAATGTCGATGAATTTGAGCGTCGGCTCGGTGAATATCTCGGTACTGAACACGTAGTGGCCTTAAGTGCCGGGACTGCGGCAATACATCTCGGGCTCGTAATGCTTGGCGTCGAGCACGATGACGAAGTTATTTGCCAATCACTTACGTTTTCAGCGAGTGCCAATCCAATAGCATATCAGGGAGCAAAACCTGTTTTTGTCGACTCGGAAGAGAGCACCTGGAATATGGATCCTGCCCTACTCGAGATCGCTATTCGTCGCCGTATTGCGGCAACAGGCAAAGTGCCAAAAGCAATTGTTGCAGTCGACCTCTACGGCATGCCTGCCCAAATGAATAAAATCAAGGAAGTTGCTGACAAATATGGAATACCAGTGCTTGAAGATGCCGCCGAAGCTCTTGGATCGACTCTGGATGGGAAAAAAAGTGGAACATTTGGAGATTACGGAGCCTTGAGCTTCAATGGCAACAAAATCATTACTACATCAGGTGGCGGTGCCCTCATATGCCCGACATCTGAAGCGGCAGCGAGAGTGAAATTTTTGGCGACTCAGGCACGGGAGAACAGGCCCTATTATTATCACAAAGTAATCGGATATAACTACCGGCTCAGCAACGTGAGCGCCGGTATCGGATGTGGACAAATGGACTTTATTAAGGATCGTGTCGCACGTCGGCGAGAAATCCATAACATGTATAAAAATCTTTTATCCGACATCGAAGGTATCGCCATACACGACAATCCGTCAACAGCATTTGAAAGCAACTTCTGGCTGACAACAATACTGATTGATCACGTTGCAACAGGCGTAACTCCGGACGAACTACGTATCAAACTCGCCGAAAAACAAATTGAGACACGTCTTCTTTGGCGTCCGATGCATCTTCAGCCTGTTTTTGAAGGAGCGCCTTATTATGGCACCGGAGTATCAGACAGGCTGTTCGAAAAAGGCTTGTGCCTGCCGAGCGGGAGCACTCTCACCGATGAACAGATTCACACCGTTAGCCATGCGATTCATGAAGCCATTATGCAATGAACTGAGCAGCATGGCAATTATATTCGACCTCGACGACACTTTGTTCGACGAGGTCGATTTCCTTTATTCATCTTATAGAGCTATAGCGAATTACTTCTCGGAGACCTATGATCTCCACAGAGAAAAAATTCTCTCTGTGTTAATGACCGCATCAGGAAATGCCTTCGATGAGCTGCGCTCATGGCTGCCATCATATGTGAAAGAAGATCCAATCTGGATGCGTGATTTCTATCGGTCTCACACACCGGACATAAGACTCCGCCCCGGAGTGGGCTCTACACTCCAGGAGTTGTTAAAACGCAATGTTAAGCTTGGCATAATAACTGACGGCCGTATCAACACTCAGTCGTCTAAAATTCACGCTCTTGGACTTGACCTGCTGATTCCTGAAAAACAAATTATCATAAGTGAAGCCATCAATGCCGATAAAACCACGACAAAGCCATTCCTTGAAATGCAACGACTTATACCCGAGGCTTCAAACTATGTCTATGTAGGTGACAACCCAGCCAAGGATATAGTAAATCCACGTTCTCTTGGCTGGACTACAATTCTCGTCAGAAATATGGGTCGAAACATACACCCTCAACCTGACTCCCCTACTGCCGATTATGCTATTTCGTCACTTCCCGAATTATTAAATGCGCTGTTCGATAAAGTTATATCAAACAGCGCATTGTAAGGAGATTGATCAGAAACGACGTAACTAAATTTCAGTAACCGTTTCCGAAAGCGGTTTTCTTGAATAGTGGTTTGGCAGAGGCTTTGCCTCGGGAGCGGCATAACCGAGATCCAGGAGCATCAGGATCTCCTCATTATCCGGTAGTGCAAGGAGTTGGTGCAGCTTGTCCGGATCAAAACAATTGACCCAGCAATTGTCAACTCCAGCATTTGTTGCTGCCAGCATCAGGTGCGTTGCGACAATCGAAGCATCCTCAATTCCTGATTCGCGTTTCCCACCGGGGTAAGTATAGACATTATCACGGTCAAAAGCAACAACAAGGACTGCCGGGGCTCCATAGCGACAAGGCGTCACTGCGTCAATCTTTGATAGTGACTCCTGTGATGTTGCCACATAAATATGCTGTTCCTGAAGGTTTTTGGCTGTCGGGGCAAGTCGTCCAGCTTCAAGTATAGCTTCAAGAACCTTTTTGTCAATTTGCCTCGCCGAATAGTTCTTACACGAATACCTTTCTTTTATCAGTTGGTTAAATTCCATCACAATATATTTGAGATTAAAATAATCACTTATATAAGAACCGTTTGATTGAACGTTTGGGTGTCTTCTCAAATTCGGTAGGACGCAGCTGAATTTCGTCAATCTGCTCATATGGCGCAAGTTGCTTGTTGAGGTCTTTTCGCACCTGTTCCATCACTTTTGGTAGCATCTCGTTGGTAAGACGTGAAGCATCCGTAGCTTCATAATCAGGATATACCAGTGCAACAAGCTTATGCCCCCGTTCTACTACAAGGCTCTCGGCCACATAAGGCATATTATTGAGTTTCGCTTCTATTTCCTCTGGATATATGTTCTGTCCGTTTGACGACAATAACATCGTCTTGTTCCGTCCTTTAAGAAAAATTGTGCCCATATCGGCTATAGTACCCATGTCACCAGTGTGAAGCCATCCTTCTTTGTCTATGACAGCGTCTGTCGCCTCCTGATTCTTATAGTAACCGAGCATTACATTTTCACCTTTGACGCATACCTCGCCGGGTATTTTTTCCGGATCAGGACTGAGTACCTTACTCTTCATCAGAACAGGAAGTGTGCGTCCTGCCGAACCGGGTATAAATTCTTCCCAGGATGTGTAGCTTATCAACGGTCCGCATTCTGTCATACCATAACCGACCGTAAAGGGAAAACCGATTTTGTACAAAAAGTCTTCCACCTCGTGATTGATAGGAGCCCCCCCGACGATAACTTCAGAAAATTCACCGCCAAAAGCTTCAACCAATTTTTTACGGATCTTGGAATAAACAAGTTTGTTTACCAACGGAATAGATGCGATCCGACGGGTTGTCTTTTCCTGAAGTGCAGGCAATATCTGCTTTCGGTATATTTTCTCCAATATCAGCGGGACAACCAATATCAGGTTGGGTCTTATCTCCTTCATAGCTTTAAGAAGCAGCTTTGGAGAAGGCAGTTTTCCGAAAAGAGTTATGTGTGAACCGGTTGCCAATGGAGTAAGCATATCAAATGCCGCACCGTATGCATGGGCGAGAGGCAAGAAACTTAAGCATCTTGATCCCGGAAAATGGAGGCGTGATTTTATGCCGAAGACAACATTGCCACACAAATTGTTATATGACAACATGACACCTTTGGAAAATCCTGTTGTTCCCGAGGTATAGTTAATCTCAGCTACATCATTTTTTGGCATTTCAGGATATTTAACGTCCTCTTTGCGAAATCCCATCGGATATTTGCGTCTGAATGCTCCGGGCACATCGTGAAGGACACGAGCCGCCATGCCGTTGTTTGCCGGATGCTCTGCCAGCACTTTGTCACTTTCAAGCGACATTGCAATCCTTATCTTGGGCATTTTCTCAAACTCCATTGTCTCCCATATCTGCTCATTGACGAAGAGCATCACCGAATCAGAATGATTTACAATATGCTGCGCATCCTGAGGATTAAATTCAGGGAGAATCGGCACTACCACTGCTCCGTAAGTAAGCGTGGCCATATACATCGTTACCCATGTCACGGAACTCTTGCCGAGCAATGCTATCTTATCGCCCGGGCGAACACCGCATTCTTGATAAAACAAATGTATCTGAGCGATTTTACGTGCAAGATCACTATAAGTCATCGTCGCCCCGGTGGTGTAGTCCGTCAGGGCTGGCCGTTCCCAATTATCACGAAATCCGGCAGCATAAAGCTGCAGTAAATTTTCTTTCAGCATGATTACTGTCTTTTGGTTATGGTCGTTTTATTGTGCAAAAGAAACAATTTCTTATGTTATATACAAGTTTAAGGACAATAATGTTGTAACTTTGTACTCTGAATTATATAATTCATATGACAGAACCGACATATATGCCGACAATTACGGCCTATTACCATACATTCGGCTGCAAACTTAATTTTGCCGAAACAGCCACTGTTCGACAGATGCTCGTCGAGCGTGGCATTATCGATGTCGAAGGTGACAACTCACCGGATTTGATTATCGTAAACACTTGCAGCGTTACCGAACTTGCCGACAAAAAGTGCAGACAGACCATACGCTCCTATGCCAAACGATGGCCAAATGCTTCAATCGTTGTCACTGGATGCTATGCCCAACTTAAACCGGAAGAAGCTTTCTCTCTTCCCGGAGTTGTGTTAGTGGCAGGGAACGACCGAAAACTTCTTCTCGCAAAATATATTGACAACTGGCTGGCTGAGCACACTCCATTGGTCGAAGTAACCCCCGGTAAAGATATCAGAGAGTTTAATCCTTCATGTTCGCGAGGGGGACGCACCCGTTTTTTCCTGAAGGTGCAGGATGGATGCGACTATTACTGTAGCTACTGTACAATTCCCTACGCTCGCGGACGAAGCCGGTCAGGATCGGTGGCCGAAATGGTTGCTTCCGCTCAACGGGCAGCAGCTGAAGGGGGCAAAGAGATCGTCTTAACCGGTGTGAACATTGGCGATTTCGGTAAGGGTACAGCAGAGAGTTTCCTCGATCTGATTACGCAGCTCGACAAGGTGGATGGAATAGAACGTTACCGCATATCATCCATCGAGCCTAATCTTCTTACAGATGACATTATTGACTGGGTGGCCCAATCACAAAAATTTATGCCACACTTTCATATTCCCCTGCAATCAGGCGACGACGAGATACTCAGACTTATGAGACGTCATTATGACACAGAACTATTTGCCGAACGGGTATCACATATTCGGAAAGTAATGCCTGACGCTTTCATTGGAGTGGACTTGATTGCCGGTGCGCGTGGAGAAACCGATCTCAATTTTGAAAATTCCAAAAAGTTTGTCGAAAGCCTCGATATTTCGCGTCTGCATGTTTTTCCATACTCCGAAAGGCCCGGAACACTTGCTCTGCGAATTCCTCATGTCGTCTCTCAGGAAGAGAAACACCGCCGTGTAAAAATCATGCTCGATATTTCCGACCGGAAACTCGAGGCTTTTGCGAGACGTTTTGTCGGACACAATTGCTCGGTACTTCTCGAACATTCCGACGGCAACGGACTGATGAGCGGTTACACTGAGAACTATCTGCGTGTGTTGGTTAAAGCTTTGCCATCGCAATCCAATACCATAGTACCTGTCTGCCTCTCCGACAATATCATTCTCGACAATAACGATGTCACAATATTAGCCGAACAATCATAACCATGGGAGGTGAAAAAAAACAACATTTCTGGCTATATGCTCCCTTGGGATGGATGCTTGCTCTTGTGTCCCTTCTTCCATGGCGCGTTTTGTACTGGCTGTCAGACCTGATTTTCTTTCTGACTTACCATATCGGTCGTTACAGATATAAAGTAGTGACCGACAATCTGTCGAAGTGTTTCCCTGAAAATGACAATAAATGGATGCGTCTGACAGCTCGAAAATTCTATCGTTACTTTGCTGACTATATCGTTGAAACTATAAAACTCAACCACGTCAGCGATGAGGAGATGAAAAAGCGAGTGGTGTACAACCAAATCGAGATAGTTGATGAAATTCTTGAATCAGGCAAACCCATTGTTGCTTATTTCGCACACTGCTTCAATTGGGAATGGGCGCCTGCTATTACACTCTGGACTTCAAGACATAAAGATGTAGATGCTGTATTTGCACAGGTTTACCGTCCTTTGAAAAACAAATGGACAGACCAATGGTTACTTAGGCTGAGATCACGCTTTGGATCACATTCTTTTGCAAAACGCACTGTTCTACGTGACTTGATTAAACTTCGTCGCGATAACATACCCTGGATGACCGGATTTATGAGCGACCAGAAACCCAGTCACGGTGATCCCACTTTGCCACTGATGTTTCTCAATCGCCCGACAGCGATGATCACTGGTACTGAGACTCTGGCTCGGAAGTTCGGGGCGGCTGTGGTGTATATGGACATAGAGCGACTGAGCAGAGGATACTACAGTGTGACGATACGCAAAATATGCAACGATGCTTCCACTATGCCGCAACATGAAGTTACGCGTTCTTATACAGCATTACTCGAAAAAACAATCAGACGGAATCCACCAATTTGGCTATGGAGTCATAAACGATGGAAATACCCGGTAATTCTTCCTGAAAATGAAAACTGACAAACATACTCCGATCGCCGTAATTATATTGAACTGGAACGGAGCGAACTTGTTACGCAAGTATCTGCCATCGGTAGTACGCCATACGCCGGAATCGATTGGCCAAGTAATTGTGGCTGACAACGGCAGTACGGACGACTCACTTAAGGTTCTGAATGATGAGTTTCCAGAAGTATCCACAATTCTTTTTAATACAAACTACGGTTTTGCCGAAGGTTACAATAAAGCGATTGCCGCTGTCGACTCACCATATGTAGTATTACTGAACAGTGATGTTGCCGTTGACGACGACTGGCTGTCTCCGCTTTTCAATTTTATGGAATCTCATCCCGAATTCGGAGCTTTACAACCTAAACTGTTGTCTTATGAAAATCCTGAAAAGTTTGAATACGCCGGGGCAATGGGCGGCTACCTCGACAAGAATGGTTATCCTTACTGCAGAGGACGTATATTCGATTCGTTAGAGCAAGACAAAGGACAGTATGACTTGCCGGTTGGCAACGCATATGAGGTGGACTGGGCTTCGGGAGCCGCGCTTATGGTTCGACGAGATCTTTATATAAAGACAAACGGACTTGACACCGCTTTTTTCGCCCATATGGAAGAAATTGACTTGTGTTGGCGTATGAGGTTGCTCGGATTCAAAATTGGAGCGCTTCCGCAATCCCGAGTTTACCATCTCGGCGGTGGAAGTCTACCGGCCTCAAATCCCCAAAAGACATATTTGAATTTCCGAAACAATCTCTTGATGCTATATAAAAATTTACCGGACACGACCCGCCGTAAGAAACTTTTCCGAAGACGGCTGATTGATTCAATTGCCTGGGCTAAATTCGTCGCCACATTTGACTGGCCAAATGCTCGGGCTGTTTGGAAAGCCCATCGAGATTTCAACAAAATGCGTCGCGTTTACACATCTCATCCGTCGGAAGACTTGTTAAATAGCCCCGTCAATATATTGATATCTTATTATCTGAGAAACCGTAAAACTTTTAACCACCTCAGATAGGGGTTTCAATAAACCGGAGCATCAAATCAATATAATCTGGATTGCAATGCGAATTATCTCTTCTTTAATACTGCTGTCACTGGCTCTGTGTATGTCGGCCCAGAATGAAAAGTCATTCATGCTTTCTGATTCCATATCCGGGGAAAACATGCACTCTGAAACTGTTACTCCCGACAGAATTGCCAGTTACTGCAGATATGTAATGTCGCTCCCCGCTCCCGCCTATTTCGACAAAAGTGCAGGTGTTGCTGTACCGGTTTATGTCGAGCCGTTTTCGCCCGGTATCGCCACTATATTCGGCTGGGACAGCGGAATAATCACAGCTTCAGGTTCAAGGAGCCAAATGCCGGGACTAATGGCTATTGAATCAGGATTAGTCAACCTTAACCAACAGTTTGGCCGATGGGGTATTTCAGTAGGAGCGCAAGCTAACAAGTATGCCGGATTTAGATTCCTTCATACACAGTATGGGATAAACGCAAGTATCTCATACCGTTTTTCCGACCGGGTCAGATTGGAAACATTCGGAAGTTTTTATTTTGACAAAACACCGCGGGAGGCCAGCGGTTTACCTCTATATCTTTCGCCTGGCATAGCCGGGTATTATAATTCGTCGGCATTCGGAGGATTTGCCGATATAAGCATTAATGATCACTGGGGTATAATGGTTGGAGCGCAGGCCGAACGTCAAATGCACACCGGCAATTACCGGGTTGAACCGATAGCTACACCCTATTACCGCATAAACAAAAAGATATCAATAGGTCTGCCGGTAGGGCAAATCTTATACAATATTCTTGACAACTATCTTGACAGCAACCGCTCGACACCTGCATATAATACAGTGCCAAGCGGTAAAGGCTTAGGAAAATCTTATCCGGGAGGCAGTGGGATGAATGTGTCAAACCCTGAGATGCCACGCCCTCGTCACTGAGTCTGCCCTATTTTTTCTTTCGTCCAAGTATTTCGTCACGACCTTCGCGTATCTCCCTACGGCCTTCGCGTATTTCTTTAAGCCCTCGGTTGACATGATGCAGTTTTCTCAGCATCTTACACGATAACGCCAATGTTGCAATACCCAAAACTGCATTTAATACGACTGGTAATACAACGGTGAGTTCATGTCCGATATGTTTCCTTTTCATAATGTATGTTTTTTGAATTTTAAATTCTAACACGCAGCCTGGCCGGATTGTTGAAACTAATTTCTGACAAGTTTTGTTATTAACAATATGAAACAGTTTCTACATTGTGTCAAAGGATTCGTCGACTGTAATGATTGCGAACCGGGTTGTTGGGCTAACTTCGAAATTCCCGACAACGATGACATGATTTATCTGATCGAAAAACTCAGAGTGCCAGCGACCTTTATCGAAGCACTCGGTGATCCGGACGAACGTCCGAGATTCGACCATGAAGGGGGGTGGACAATGTCAATACTTCGAGTACCACGTCATGGAGAAGCAGAATCCTTCCCTTACCAGACTGTTCCTCTTGGAGTGCTTGTAACTGACAATATTGTTGTCACCGTCTGTTTTTTCAAAGTACCTATCATAAAAGATTTCATTACTTATTCTCAACGGCGCGAACTAACCATTGAACATCCGGCTGATTTTATTCTTCACATGCTGCTGAGCGCCACTTATTGGTTCTTAACTTACCTGAAGGAAATGAGCCTTAACGTTACCGGTGCCCAACACGACCTAGAACACAGCGTGAAAAACAGCGACCTTTTAAGTCTGATGCGACTTCAGCAGTCACTCGTGTTTTTCAATACTTCGCTGCGTGGCAATCAGGTGTTGCTCGACCGCCTTCATCGCGTTTATGGCGACAATTATGATCATGACTTGTCCGATGATCTGGAAGTTGAGATGAAACAAGCCGATAACACTGTAAACGTATACACTGAAATACTTGAAGGTACGATGGATGCCTATGGTTCAATTATTTCCAACAACGTAAACCTCGTCATGAAACGTATGACATGTATCACGATCATTCTCATGGTACCGACTCTGATAGCCAGTTTCTATGGCATGAATGTGAACGGCCTGTCTTTTGCCGATATCTCAGGGTCATTTTATATCGTCATACTTATTGCTCTTATTCTCACACTGGCGACTTATCTTTGGCTAAGACATATAAAATGGTTCTGAACCGCGTGAGCCGTCTGTCTTCGTTTTAACAAGGGTGTATTCTCCATATGATCTTACTCTATTTCCCAAATGTAAACCTTATACCCAAGTTCAAATTGAAATTCAATGGCTTTTCTTTATAAATCGTCTGAATATTTGTTCCGTCATTAAAATAGTAGCTGAGTCCGGGTTCAACGAATATACCCATTGATTTTACAAGATTACATTGAACTCCTACCGAGGCATTAACCGACAATTGCATAGGTTTTTCTGAAAGATTGTCCAATTCACTTCCCTTCTTTTGATGGTCAAGGATGAAATCTTTATCAAGTTTTGCAGAAACGCACTTCTCTGCAAGCATACCTGCCGAAGCATAAAGATCTAATCTTTTCCACGAAATGGCACGGTATTTCACCTTGAGAGGGATGCCGATATAATGCAGCTTTTGTTCGCCGGTATAATAATGGCTCTCACTGCCTTCCTTAACATCAGAGATAAGATTGGTATAACTCAACCCTGTTTCAACGCCGAATCTTTCGTTGAAATTATATGTAAAAGAAACTCCGGCCTTTATAGGAAGACGATGTTTGATGTCAGTTTCAATGTCTTTGCCTTGATTAAAGACATGAATACCTAACATGGGATTGTCAGCCCAGTCTGAATTATCCGGACCAACCCCCTCTCCTACAAATGAATCGCCTTTTGAATTAAAATTTAATGCAGAACCGGTTCCTCCAGAACTGTATATGGAAACTGAAACATTGTTCGTTGTTGATGCTTTTTTATGAATTGAAGCAATATAACCATTATCAGTCTCAGAAGGAAACTGTTTCTTTTCGACACGCTCAACTATTTCCGGAGTGTCATCAGTTTTAACCCGCATTTCTTCAACCTCAGATTGATTATCCCGGTTTTCTTCAGGATGATTGTCGACAGTCTCCGCCAGTTTTTCCGTTTGCACAGATGGTACGGCTGGCAAAACATCGGAGCCATGCGTCGGAAGTATGTTTTGAGCAATAATAATTTTAGCCGATTGATTGACAGGAACAATGTTAGCTATCGTGTTCTGCGGATGATTTGCCAAACTGGTCATAAAATTATCCCTTACGTTCGTCAACAGTGGCGCCCGGGGTATTTCCTGTTTTATATTGATTAAATAAACACCCACTGATAGGACAACTGCAATCATTGCGGCGGCAGCGATGCTTCTTTTTACCCATATCATCACCGGACGTTTCATCGAACAGGAAGCTGATGAAGTTTTATCCCGTTGTGATTCTATGGCGTCCCAAAGATTTTCCGGCTCATCAATTTCGTAGTCGGTCATTCGGTCATGGACTTTATTTAGCCAATCTTCGTTCATAGTAATATGGGTGTTAAGAGTTATATTGCCTAATTTTAGTTGCCAATAAAGATTTTGCTCGGAGCAACTGTGAGGCTGAGGTGCTTTCTTTTATGTCAAGCAATTCTGCGATTTCTTTATGGCTTTTGTTTTCAATGACATATAAGTTGAAAATTGTTCTATATCCATAGGGAAGTTCTCGTATAAGTTTGAATAAAACTGATGAAGGCAGAGCATCAACATCCGGCTCTATATCCGGTTTGTCATGCTCTTGTTCGGATATTTCTACAAAATCAAAGCGATTGTTTTTTTGAAGAAATTTAAGTGTTTCGTTAACAGTGATTTTTGTTATCCATCCTTTCAAAGAACCTTTCCCACGATATTCAAAAGAAGGAATGCCTGAAAATATCTTTAAGAAACTGTCTTGAAGAACATCTTTTACATCTTCATTATTAATGATATAACGAGAACATATAGCTGTAAGATATCGGACATATGTCGAATATACCGTTCTCATAGCCATAGGATCGCCT
>CAZAZA010000024.1:0-19465 GCA_964489495.1 uncultured Bacteroides sp. | reverse complement strand
ACAAGGTTTAGAAGCTGTTTCTCGTTATCAGTTTCTGTAGATACCACCAGACCTTCGATTTATAAGAATAGCTCAGGAGAAACGGTTATATAATATCCGTTTCTCCGTCGCCAATAAGAGTTCGCGGATTTTTTACTTTACTGTAACGAATAATGTACCTGTTTTCGTGTTTTTGTCGGTGACAGCAATTGAGGTCGTTCCGGATTTTAAACCCTTTACAACGACTTTGTCATCTGTTACCGTAGCTGTTGCTATTTCCTGATTCTCCACTGTGGCAACATAAGGACTCTCTCCACCCGTTATTATAATAGCAAGCGTTGCCGCGGAGAGTTTGAAAAAATTTGAGATATTCATCTTTATTGTTTGTTGTTGAAACTAATTTTCTGAGAGCTCTCATCTTATTAAATCTCTCTTTTGCAAAATCCTGCATCAGAAAGATATTATTTTTGTGATTTTATTCTATACCTTTGGAATACTGGATATTATTTACGTCTATTTCTTGTTTCCTAGGGCGCATTTTTATCTCAAACTCAGCAGATTTTTCGCCTGAAAAAGACTTCCACTTAAGTTTTATTTTAGCATTGCCGGCGGAGGCACCAGTCAGTTTATTTAGATTAAACGCTATCAGGGCATCTCCCCACCTTCCGTACGTATCACCATTGGCATCATGTCTTAATTCAAGCTCATAGGGGTTTCCCGGATTTGTTCCGGTCACAAGATTAAGGACATGAGTGGCATGAGGAGAACTCCAAAGAGCGCGGATTCGCAACGTTAGATAACCGTCTTCAGCCACAGTAACCCAATCCTGTACGATTTCAACGGGATCATTCCCAAACTTGGCCGCATCTTGTTCACCCAGAGTTTCCACCGGTAATTTAGTGCGGATACTGTCCAGCCAGTTGACTTCGACATTTCTCACTGTTTTGTCTTTAGGCGAAACAGTGGTTTCCGTATAGTTCACGAGGGCTCTGACTTCTTTTGCCCCGAAAGGAGACGTCTTCAGATTAGTCGGTACTAACTGAGTCTCCTCGTCGAGTTGCATTATAAAGCTGCCATCATCATTAGGACATACGGTAACAAGTGCCGTTGGTCTCAGCAACTCAGAAGAATTGTCGTCATTGATACATGATGGAAACATCATAAGCAGCAGTACTCCGACAACTGTTAATAAAAAATGTTGTTTTCTCATATCGTTATGTTTTTATTGGTTGTTCAATTATATCAAATCTAAGGATAATGAAAACCTTGCATCCGATAATGAAAATTTCTTTAGGAATATCATTTGCAGCTTTGACCACGTAGAATGTACCGCATGTGTCATTCGGAAAACTTATGCAAACAATTAAAATCTAAAATATTATCTTCAAAACGATTAAAAACATTTGCATAAGTCATGGAAATTATCTACCTTTGCAATATGTTATCCGTAGAACGGCATATAGCTTATTTAGTATCCCGACACGATTGCGTTATCGTGCCCGGATTCGGTGCATTCGTTTCGCTATATATGCCTGCAGCCTTCAACTCTGAGACTGACACTTTCTATCCACCGACAAGAAAAATCGGATTCAATCCTGACATCAACCACAACGATGCCATGCTTGCGGCAAGCATTTCGCGCCGCGAGGACATATCCTATGACAGGGCCGTAGAAATTGTCAAAATTGAAGCTGAATCATGGAATAAACAGATTGAGACTCTCGGTACACTCGCATTAGAGGGCATAGGCTCATTTACTCTTGATTCGGAATCAAACAAGCAGTTCTCACCTGATGCTGTATCGTGCGTTTCAAACACCTGCTTTTACGGTTTACCTGAACTTGATGGACTGCGTGCTGATACTGGCAGCTGCGCGACTCCGGCTGATAACAGACCTCGCCCGATACGTCGCCTTTCGGCCCGTGTTGCCAAAGCAGCAGCATCAATAGCGATTATTGCCAGCATCCTTGCTGCAATGTTCACCGTAACGCTTACTCCCGACTCTCCTCTCTATTACGCATCATTTTTCCCTTCTTCAAAGATAGCTGATGAATCAACCGTGCAACCTGATCGACCGATTATTCAGCCACACAATGCTGAATTACGTCTCGCAATGATACCTGACAAAGAAGGCACAGTTGTCCATGTATCGGATAAAAGAATCTTCAATCCATCCAACAGCGATGCGGATGACCGCTATTATCTCGTTGTTGCTTCACTTGCCAACGACAAAGAGACGTCCCGCTATCTTTCATCGCTGCCGGAGGAACAGCGCTCAAAACTTAAGATTCTGAAAGGCTCGGGGCGTCATCGTGTTTACGTCGCTTCAGGCAAGACGTTTGCCGACGCAAACAACGCGCGAAATTCAGGTAATAACGCCCATCTTTATCCCGATGCATGGGTGTATGTCAAACATTGATAACCGAATTTATACATGTCAAAAGACTTTCATAACCTTTTGCTTGACCGACGTTCCATACGTCGTTATACCGATGAGCCTCTTACCGCCGAGGATGTGCAGTCTATCCTTGAAGCCGGCCTCCTTTCCCCTACTTCCAAAAATAGCCGGGCATGGTATTTTATAATTGTCGATGACAAGGACAAATTACAGACTCTCTCGAAATGCAAAACTGCCGGTGCTCATCCCATTGCCGGAGCTTCCGTTGCCATAGTTGTATCGGCTGACACCACTGCTACCGAACCGTGGATTGAAGATTGTTCAATTGCTGCCGCTTTTATGCAGTTGCAAGCCGAAGCACTCGGATTGGGTTCATGCTGGATTCAGGTCCGAGGCCGTTTCACCGAAGACGGTCTCGATTCTGAAGAATATGTGCGTCAGGAACTCGGTATGCCGGAAGAAATGGGCATAGTATGCATTCTTTCAATTGGCCATAAAGACGAGCAACGCCGTCCCGCAGATCCCTCCAAACTTCATTGGGAAAAGGTTCACGTCGAACGTTGGGGAGGCAAATGACAAGTTTGAGCAGCTGTACGTTCATCGGTGCCGGAGGCGTGGCTTGGTCACTTGCTCAGGCTCTGCACAAAAAGGGTATATCAATACGACAAATATTTTCCCGCGACTTAGATAATGCCCGCAAACTCGCAGCATTAACAGACGCAAAACCGGTTGACAACCCGGAAGAGATTGATTCGGAATCAAATCTATACATTGTATCATTAGCCGACCATGCGGCTTGCGATATCATCAACCTGCTTAAACCGGCGTCTTCGTCCTTATGGGTTCACACTTCGGGAAGCTTGTCAAAAGAGGTGCTCAGTCATTTGAGTCCCGAATATGGTGTGTTATACCCTCTCCAGACATTTTCACGCGGTCTGACTGTGGATTTCAGTGAAGTGCCAATATTTGTAGAAGGCAGCAGCCCGGTTGTGACTGAGCGTCTGATATCACTCGGTAATCTTTTAAGCGTTACAGTCAACAAAGCAGATGCCGATCTTCGTATGAAACTGCATATTGCAGGTGTCATGTCGTGTAATTTTGTCAATCATCTATGGGACACGACCGACATCATGCTTCGTAAAAACGGCCTGTCAATCGATGTAGTTATTCCACTCATCCGACAGACACTCGACAAGATCTCCCGCATCTCCCCTCACGAGGCACAGACCGGTCCGGCACGACGCGGCGACCTGAATGTCATAACCCGTCACATGGCTGCTCTTTCTCCTGATGATGCAATCCTTTACGACATGATGTCTAAACGTATTCTCAAAATTTTTAATACCGACAATGAGCAGAATCAATTACGATCTGAAAACAATTAGAGCTGTCGTATTTGACATTGACGGCGTTCTCTCTCCTTTAATCATACCAGTCGACAGTCAGGGTCATCCATATCGTATGACCAACCTCCGTGATGGTCTGGCTATGAACAGAGCTTCTAAAACAGGTCTGTATATGGCTGTGATATCTGGTGCTCGTCCAAGCGGTATCGAGAAACGAATCTCCGACCTCGGCGTCAAAGATGTATTCATGCATGTAGGTGACAAATTGACCCTGCTCAAAAATTGGATGGAAGAGAAAGGTCTCACACCTGAAGAAGTAGCATATGCAGGCGATGACCTGCCAGACATTGAGCCCATGAAATATTGTGGTTTACGCGTCGCCCCTCTTGATGCCGATGAAGAAATCAAAGCCATTGCAAACTACATTTCACCACTCCGTGGAGGAGAAGGTGTGGCCCGTGACCTAATAGAACAAATACTGCGTAGCAAAGGTTTATGGATCGGTCCCGGGCAGGTACTTTGAATATATTTCGTAATAATCATGCTTGAGAATCTCAATAAATACAATATTGTTCTGGCAAGCGCATCACCACGTCGCCGCGAACTTCTCGAAATGCTCGGGATACGCTTTCAGGTAATGCATGGAAAGAATGTAAACGAGGTATGGCCTGAAGATCTAGATACAGAGAAAGTAGCCCCTTATCTTGCCAGACTTAAAGCCGAAGCTTACCGACACGATTTTCCAGACAATACTCTGTTGATTACTGCCGACACTGTGGTAATTTGTGAAAATCAATTGATAGGCAAGCCCATTGACCATGATGATGCCATAAGGATGTTGCATTTTTTAAGCGGTAAAACACATCACGTAGTGACCGGCGTATGCGTTGTTTCACATGATCGAATAGAAGAGTTTTCGTCTACTACCTCGGTTTCATTCGCTGTTATATCTGATAGTGAGATAAAGGAATACGTCTACAAACACAATCCGCTCGACAAAGCCGGTGCTTACGGCATACAAGAGGCGATAGGGGCGATAGCAGTGCGTAATATCGACGGCAGTTACTACAATGTAATGGGACTGCCTATTCATAAGCTATATGGCGTTCTGAAAACTTTCTGAACCATCGAAGGGAAAAATTTGTTTTGCTTCTGTACCAAATAATTTTTGAATCATGAGCATACAGAACCTTCAGGAACAGGCAAATGCTGCTGCAGCAATAAGCAAAGCCGCAGCGCAGGTAAGCGGCGAAGCTGCCAAAATTTCAGCAAAAGACGAGGCTCAAGCCGCTAAAGAAAATATAGCTGATAAGTTTAACGACTTTAAGGAGAAAGCTTCCGATAAGTTCGGCGACATAAAGGACCAGCTTACCGAACAGGGAGGCAATATAGCTGACAAAGTCAAAGGTTTTGCAGCCGATGCCCTCGAAAAAGGAGCAGATGCCGCACACAACCTCGCTGGCAAACTTAAAAATTAAGACAATCCCCGGTAATGGAAAAAACTTACCGGGGATTGCCTTAACTATAGGAGAATACTGTCAAATCAAAGATTTACCAGTCATTTCCGACGGCTGGGCAAGACCCATTATCTTAAGAATAGTCGGAGCGACATCTGCAAGACGACCGTCTGCCACCTTGGCATCTTTGTTCTCCGTCACATAAACGCACGGCACCGGATTAAGTGAATGAGCCGTGTTTCGTGTCCCGTCAGGATTTATTGCGTTGTCTGCGTTACCGTGGTCTGCTATGATTATTACCTCATAGCCTGCCTTTTTTGCAGCTTCAACGGTTGAATGCACACATTCATCTACTGCCACGACAGCTTTTTCAATAGCTTCATACACACCGGTATGCCCTACCATGTCACCATTGGCGTAGTTGACGACTATAAAGTCATATTTATTCTCGCCTATTGCCTGAACAAGCTTGTCGCATACTTCAAATGCGCTCATTTCAGGCTTGAGATCGTATGTCGCAACCTTTGGTGAGGCAACAAGTATACGTTCCTCTCCATCATAAGGAGTCTCGCGGCCGCCGTTGAAGAAGAATGTCACATGAGCATATTTTTCAGTCTCGGCAATATGAAGCTGTTTTTTGTCAAGCGATGAAAGGTATTCACCTAAGGTATTGTTGACATTTTCCTTGTCGAACAATATATGTACACCCTTGAACGAAGCATCATAGGGAGTCATACAGTAGTACTGCAAATCAGGCAGCACTTTCATGCCGGCTTCAGGAATGTCATGCTGTGTGAGAGCAACCGTAAGTTCCTTTGCTCGGTCGTTACGATAGTTAAAGAAGATGACAACCTCTCCTGGTTTGATTGTGCCGTCAACGGTTGAATTGTTTATTGGCTTGACGAATTCGTCTGTAACGTCTTCATCGTAGCTTTCCTGCATGGCGGCTACCATATCGGTCGACTGTTTCCCTTCTCCGTTTACAAGAAGGTCATATGCAACCTTGACACGTTCCCATCTCTTGTCGCGGTCCATCGCGTAATAACGTCCTATAATCGAAGCCACGGTTCCTGTCGACTCGGTGCAGTGTTTCTGTACGGCTTCGATAAAGCCTTTGCCGCTGTGCGGGTCAGTGTCACGACCGTCCATAAAGCAGTGGATATACACCTTGGTGAGTCCGTAATGCTTTGCTATGTCGCACAGAGCAAACAGGTGTTCAAGCGATGAATGAACGCCTCCATCTGAAGTCAGGCCCATAAAATGGATAGCCTTATCATGGTCACGGGCATACTCAAATGCGCTCTTTACTTCGGGGTTATTAAGTATCGACTTATCGGCGCATGCCTTATTGATCTTAACAAGGTCCTGGTATACAATTCGACCGGCACCAATATTGAGGTGGCCGACTTCCGAATTGCCCATTTGTCCGTCAGGCAGACCTACATTCTCTCCGCTTGCCTGCAACTGTGAATGGGGATATGTTGACAAAAGGTAGTCCCAATAGGGAGTGGGCGTCGAGTAGATGGCATCACTCTTGGAGCGATCGCCTATACCCCATCCGTCCAAAATCATCAATAATGCTTTCTTAGCCATAATAGAATGATATAACGTTTAGTTTTAGTTACTTGTCATTTCACACGAAACATATACGACAGCATGACTTCTATCGACATTCCACGTGATGCAGAAAAGACATCCTTTTTTGCATCCGGAAAAATATTGCCTATCCCGAAATAATATCGTCCTTCAAGCTGAATGGCATGACGCCGCTTGATGACAAATTCTATACCGGCCCCTCCGCAGATACCGTAGTCGAACTTTCGGCTGACATCCATAGATAATTGCTCTGTAGATCGATTCCTGAAAGGGAACCCTTCTACAGACGAAGGGTTACGATAATCAAAATTCGCCTTAATGCTCGACCCTAACAAAAGGCCGACAGATGGTCCGAGATTGACAAAACCTTTGACTTTGCGTCCGAAATATATATGAGTCATTACCGGCAGCTGCAGATAGGTAAGCTTTCGCTGGTAATCGAATGGATACTCCAGGAAGTCTTCTTTCCATCCACGCTGTTCTATGTTGAGTTCGGCAACCAGGCCGAAATATTTTTCTTCGGTATAACGTACGGCAACTCCTCCCATTACACCTTGTATCCAGCCTTGTCTCACACTTGGCGTAAATGAGGTTTTCGACATAGTGGCGCCCCCTTTCGCTCCGATCCAGAACTCAGGTGAGTAATAGCGTTGGGCAGATACAGACAGACTGGCAGCAAGACAAGCCTGCAAAACTACTATATTCCGTATGATCCTTTTCATATAGGTCATAGCACGGTCTTGTCAACGGTGTTATCCGGCCGGAAATTAATAAAATACAGTACGTCATTTACCAATCCTTGCGAACCGTCCGGACTGACAAAATGAAAACCGTTCTGGATTCCGTCTCTAAAAGGTACGGGCTTCGAAAGATCGCCACGTGTATCAAGCAAAGCGTTTATCAGGTACATACCCGTATCAAATCCAAGAAGTCCCTGACGCGGCAGAACATTCATCATAGGCTTGCCGTACCAATATACAAATTTTTGGTCGATTGCCTCTGTTTCCTTGTCATCTGCCGAATAGAAGCGAGAATAAACGACTGTATTGACTTTATGCATGTTATCCATCGTCTCGCCTTTGAATGTCGTCCATTCAGGATATCCGAAGAGCGCCAGGTCGCGACCAGAATCTTTAAGCTTTATTACTGCAGGCAATATTTTGTTCAACTCAGGTTGCCTGCCGCTCAAGGGCACGATCAAAAGATTTTTATCCTGTGGCAAATCGTTAAAATCATCTGCGGTCAATTGATTGCCGAATGCCACATCCCTATATTCGATGCCGGCTTGTTTTAATCTTTGACGTAACCGGTCTACGAACCCTTCTTTATCAGTCATACCGCCTGCATGTGTCACCAATACCGGCAAATAGTTTGCATACCGTGTGATTATCCCGTCAATCGCCTTGTCATACATCATAGACTGAGGAATATTTGCCTGCAAAATGTATGGATTATTCACAAATCCTTCATCCTTTACTACAAATGGATTGAATATATAAACATCGTTAAGACGGCCATATCCTGAAAGTCTATTCAATTGGTCTTCATTATCAGGTCCAATAACCACCTTAATACCGTTCAAAGCCGGCCCGTTGATTATCGACAAAAGAGTGTCTACGGACCCGTGAGTATCAAAAGTATGTATATTGATTGGCGTTCCACAATGACGCATACTGTCTACCGCCATCAGAAAACCTTTGTAAAACTCAAGATAAATGTCAGAATGCCTATCCCTTATCGATGCATCGGCATTTAGGGGAAGCGTCAAGGCTATATTGATTGAACCTGGCTTTGCTTTTTCGGGAACAATTGTGTCAACAGCAGTCTCTACTGTTTCGCTGGCTGAAACCAAAGGTGTTTCCTCCGTTTGTACTGCCTGGGTAACCACTGATTCTCCGGAACTACCTTTTACAGGAATTTTCACTACTGACCCCGGACGAAGGATTCCGACTCCCGGATTAGCTTCTTCGAGTTCATGGATAGTGAGTCCGTTAGAACGTGCTATTGAATAAAAAGTCTCTTTGTCTTTAACTATATAGTCGACATAGCCATTATGCCCACTAACCGTTTTCTCGATAACCGTAGACGGTGATGATTCTTCAACGGATTCTTTCCGGCTGTCGTCCGACGGAGCGCTGACATAGAGTTCCTGACCGGGACGTATACCATCGGATGAGCCCGGATTCCAGGCAAAAATCTCGTCCTTTGTCACTCCGTATTTTTTCCCGATGCCATAAACTGTCTCCCCTTTCACAACTTTATGTGTCTTTCGTCCGGAAATGACAGGTGTTGCGCTTTTGACTGACTCGACCGGGAACAGCAGTACAGCATTAGCTTTCAAGCCATCACGGGCCGAAGGATTATTCCGGTAGAGCTCTTCGGCTGTTATGCCAAGTTTGCGCGTTAGTGCGTAGACAGTTTCGCGTGGCTGGACCTCATAATAATGAAACCGCTGCCCATTGACCTCTTTCACGGGAAGGTCCGACACGTCGGCAAACATAGTCACTGTAGACGCGAACACAGACACAGCCGCTATAGTGAATCGTTGAAGAGTAGTCTTGGTCATTTCATATATGCTTTTTACAATGCAAAGTTACTTTCTTTACAGCAAATTTGCAAACTTGGGAAAATGTTATTACATTTGTAGCGCATAACCAATATCTAAAACCGAGAATAAATATTAACCAAACAAATATTAACTCAATGATGAAAATCCAATTGACGGCCCGGACTTCGGTATGCGCGGCCGCAGTGGCAGCATTGTTGGCAGCTTGCAACAATAAATCCGAGCAGGTGGCCAACTATGAAGTTATCCCTATGCCACAAGAAATTGCAATCAATCAGGGCGAAGGTTTTAAACTGACAGACAAAACTGTTATTGTGACCGCCGATGACAACGATTCCATACGCGGTTATGCCCGGTTGCTCAGTGAGTACATAGAGCAGATGACCGGGAACAAACTGAAAATCAGCGATGCGGGTGACACGTCTTCTTCTGATGCCATTATCCTGTCAAAAGGGCTCGACAATTCCAATCCCGAAGCTTACAGACTTACTGTCACACCCGAACATATTTTGATAGAAGGTTCGACAGCTGCCGGCACCCTGTATGGTGTACAGACTCTGCGGAAATCAATCCCTGTTCAGGAAAAGAGCAATGTCACTTTCCCAGCTGCGACTATCACCGATTATCCGAGATTCGGTTACCGTGGAGCGCATTTTGATGTATCACGCCACTTCTTCCCTGTCGATTCAGTGAAGTCGTTCATCGACATGCTCGCTCTGCACAACATCAACCGAATGCACTGGCATCTGACTGACGACCAGGGATGGCGCGTTGAAATAAAAAGCCGTCCCCGTCTTGCAGAAATAGCTTCTAAACGCCCCGGCACTGTCATCGGCCACAATTCCGGCGAATATGACTCGATCCCGGTTGAAGGATATTATACTCAGGATGAAATAAGAGACATAGTAAAATATGCGTCTGACCGAAATATCGTAATCGTTCCCGAAATCGACCTTCCCGGACACATGGTTGCTGCGCTCACTGCCTATCCCGAACTCGGATGTACAGGAGGACCGTACGAAGTATGGCGTCAGTGGGGCGTATCCGAAGATCTTCTCTGCGCCGGTAACGATTCCACTCTTAAATTTATCGATGACGTTCTTGCTGAAGTTGTCGACCTTTTCCCATCCGAACTCATACACATTGGCGGAGACGAATGCCCGAAAGTTAGATGGGAAGAGTGCGCCAAATGTCAGGCCCGCATCAAAGAACTTGGCCTTAAGGACGACCAACACTCTACGGCCGAGCAGAAGCTTCAAAGCTGGGTTATGGAACACGCCTCAAAATTCCTCGCCGACCACGGCCGACGCATTATCGGATGGGATGAAATTCTTGAAGGCGGTATATCGAAGGATGCCGTTATCATGTCATGGCGTGGCGAATCGGGCGGAATAGCCGGAGCAAAATCAGGTCATGATGTCATAATGACCCCTAACAATTATCTTTATTTCGATTATTATCAGACACTCGACCAGAAGAACGAACCTATTGCCATAGGCGGATATGTGCCTGTCGAAAAAGTCTATTCCTACGAACCTATACCAGAATCGCTCGACTCTGTCGAGGCAAAACGCATTTTTGGTGTCCAGGCAAACCTTTGGACCGAATATATTCCTGAATTCTGGAACGTAGAATATATGGAACTGCCTCGTATGGCTGCCCTTAGCGAAGTACAGTGGACCGAGCCTTCGAAAAAGAACTACGAGAAATTCACCAAACGTATCCCGCAGCTTATCGAACAATACGATGCCAACGGTTGGATTTATGCGCCGCATATCTTCAACGTCAATCCGGCAATGGAACTTGACAGTGACAAGCATGTCGTTAAGGTGACATTGACCACAGTCGATGACGCTCCTGTCTACTTTACTCTTGACGGTTCGGAACCTACCGAACAATCCAATCTCTATGAAGGTCCGGTTCTCCTTGACAAGACCTGCACAATCAAGGCGGCAGCCTTCCGTCCGACAGGTAGCAGCAAGGTCTGGACCGACAGTGTGTCGTTCAACCTCGCGACCGCACGCCCTATTGAGCTTCTTCAGGGCTTCTCTCAGCAGTACAAGGCTGACGGACCGCAAACCCTCGTCAATGGGCGTTTTGGTTCACTGGCATTCAACACCGGATCTTGGATGGGCTTTATCAATGGCGACATGGAAGCTGTTATCGACCTTGGTCAGCCTACCAAATTCAGAACAACCGGGTTTAATTCGCTTGTAACTACCGGTGACTGGATTTTCGATGCAACCGACACCAAAGTTGATGTTTCGCTTGACGGTACGACTTGGGATAATGTCGTGACCGAAAAGATTAATGTCCCGTCAAAGAATGTCAATGAAATAGTCCCCCACCGGTTCACATTCCCCGAGGTAGAGGCCAGATATGTCAAAATAACGGCAAAACCTTTGTCAAAACTGCCCGACTGGCATGCCGGCAAGGGAAAACCAGCTTTCCTTTTTGTTGACGAAATCGTTGTTGAATAACTCCGAAAATAATTAACCAACGGACAGCGTGCCTTCATAAGACGACACGCTGTCCTAATAGTAATTCCATGACTATAAAACGTTCGCTTCTTCCAGCATTCGCGGTTCTGGCCCTCTCGGCAAATTCAGCCCCAGCACGCGATATCGACAATTATGCAGCATGGGTCAACCCGTTCATTGGAACCACAAATTTCGGCACAACCAATCCGGGTGCTGTTGTGCCGAACGGCATGATGCAGGTGGTTCCTTTCAATGTTACGGGTTCTGACACTAACACCTACGACAAGGATGCAAGATGGTGGTCTACACCTTATGAATATACTAACAAGTATTTCACCGGATATGCCCACGGGGCGCTCAGTGGAGTAGGATGCCCTGATATGGCCTCCTTGCTTACCATCGCCACTACAGGGGATCTTGAGGTCGATTACAAGCAATACGGTTCATCTTACAGTGGTGAGTATGCCGAACCCGGATATTATTCAAATAACCTCACCAAATACAATATCAAAACAGAGGCTACCGCAACAACCCGTACTTCTGCCGAACGCTATACTTTCCCCGAAGGCAAAGGAAACATCCTTGTTAACCTCGGTCAAGGCTTGTCAAACGAAACAGGAGGTACAATTCGACGTGTAAGCGACACTGAAATCGAAGGATCACGCTTGTACGGCACATTCTGCTATAACCCACAAAAGGTATTTCCCGTATATTTCGTTCTTCGTGTCAGCCGGAAGCCTGACGCTGCAGGTTTTTGGAAATTCCAGCCGGAAATGACCGGCGTCGAGGCCGAATGGACAGTTGATGACGGTACTTATAAAATTTATCGCGAATACGGCCGCGATATATCCGGCGATGATATAGGTTATTGGTTCTCTTATGACGACCTTAAAGCCGGAGAGCAAGTTGAGGTGCGCATGGGTATTTCGTATGTTTCAATAGCAAATGCCCGTGAGAACCTCGATAAAGAACAGCAAGGACTCACATTTGATGCAATCCGTGCAAACGCACACAACACCTGGAATGCAGATCTTGGGCGGATACGCGTGAAAGGAGGCACGGACAATCAGCGGGAAGTATTCTACACTGCTCTCTACCATGCGCTTATACATCCTAACATTCTTAATGATGTCAACGGCCAATACCCCAAAATGGAAAGTTTTGAGAATGGAACTGTCGAAATAGGACATAACCGATACACCGTATTTTCATTATGGGACACCTACCGCAATCTCCATCAGCTCATGACACTCGTATTTCCTGAACGCCAGACCGATATGGCACGCTCAATGGTTGACATGTACAAAGAATGGGGATGGATGCCAAAATGGGAGCTCTACGGACGTGAAACATTCACAATGGAGGGCGATCCGGCTATTCCGGTCCTCGTTGATACCTGGCGTAAAGGCTTGCGCGATTTTGACATGGAAACAGCCTATGAAGCCATGGTGAAATCAGCTACACTACCTGGTCCCATCAATAAGATGCGTCCTGACAACGACCCATATCTCGAACGCGGTTATATTCCCCTTGGGGCGCATCAAGGCGATAATTCAGGCGATAATTCGGTTTCGCATGCTCTTGAATATTATGTAGCCGATAATGCACTTGCATGGCTTGCGACCGAACGGGGTGACACGGAACTTGCTAAAACACTCGCCGATCGCTCCAAAGGATACAAGCACTATTATTCCAAAGAAAGCGGCACACTGCGTCCTATAGAGCAAGACGGGTCATTCCTCACACCATTCAACCCACGTCAGGGCGAAAACTTCGAGCCGGTTCCCGGATTCCACGAAGGGAGTGCATGGAACTATACTTTCTTCGTTCCTCACGATGTTGACGGACTGATCAAGTTGAATGGCGGAAAACGTAAGTTTGTGGACAAGCTCCAGATGGTATTTGACAACGGCCTTTATGATCCGGCTAACGAGCCTGATATAGCATATGCCTATCTCTTCTCTCGTATTCCTGGCGAGGAATGGCGCACTCAGGAACAAGTGGCAAAACAACTTGAAAAAAATTTCACTGTCAAACCTGACGGAATACCAGGCAATGATGACACAGGAACAATGTCGGCGTGGGCCTTATTCTCAATGATGGGATTCTATCCCGACTGTCCGGGAGAACCATTCTACACACTCACCTCCCCTGTTTTCGATGAAGTGGAGATCGACACTCCTCAAGGGGTGATTAATATCGAGGCAAAACGCCCCGCTGAAGCCGGCCCCGGCGAGATCACATACATCAAATCAATGACACTCGGTGAGAAGCCTCTGAAACAATATCGAATCAGCCATGACCAGCTGATGAAGTCCAAAAATTTAAAATTCAACTTGTCAAAGACCCACAAGTAGAATGAAAAACAAAATAATACTTTTATCATGCGGCGTACTCCTTTTAGGAGTCGCCGCATGCACGCATAAGAACCGGTCGACCTTAGAGAATCCATCTCTTACCTCATATGTCGACCTAAAGATTGGCACCGGAGCCCACGGGCATGTGTTTATTGGCGCGAATGTTCCATTCGGGATGGTTCAGCTCGGACCAACAAGCATACCGCAGGAATGGGACTGGGTATCGGGATACCATGACAGCGATTCGACTGTCATCGGTTTTTCGCACACACATATGTCGGGAACAGGAATAGGAGACTTGTTTGACATAACCATAATGCCGGTTGTGGGTGACGTTACCTATTCCCGTGGCAATGAAAACGACCAGACTTCCGGTCTCTGGTCATACGCTGACCGGTCGCGTGAAATAGCCCGACCGGGGTATTATTCTGTTCCGCTCGAACGATATAATGTGTTAGCCGAATTGACAGCCACAGAACGAGTGGGCATACATCGGTACACTTTCCCGAAATCCGATTCAGCCGCCATTGTGATAGACTTGGCCAACGGAGGATGTTGGGACAAGCCGACTGAAACCATAATGAACGTAGTCAACGACTCAACTATCAGTGGACTTCGCCGGTCCTCAGGATGGGCAAAAGATCAGTATGTTTATTTTGTGACTGAGTTTTCAAAACCATTCAAGTCATTTGAGCTTAAAGGTGAAAACAACATGTACGGCCGCGCATCTTTCGATACCGACTCTGCCGAACAGGTACTTGTAAAAGTCGCTATATCTCCTGTATCAGCGGAAGGCGCGATGGCCAATATGCAAGCCGAGATGCCGGGATGGAATTTTGACGATGCACGTAAAGCAGCCGATCAAAGTTGGAATGAACAACTTGGACGGGTTAGGATCGAAACCGAAAATGAGGACCAAAAACGCATCTTTTACACATCACTGTTCCACTCCATGTTCTACCCTATGATTAATAGTGATGTCGATCATAGCTACAGGGGCGCCGACGGTAAAATCCATACAGCGGGAAACAGGGATAATTACACTCTATTTTCGTTATGGGATACGTATCGCGCCGAAATGCCTCTATTGAGTATCATCGAACCGGACCGTTACGGCGATATGATCAACTCAATGATAGATATTTACTCACAGCAAGGAAGACTGCCGGTATGGTTTTTCTGGTCAAACGAGACCGATTGCATGGTTGGTAATCCAGGTATAATCCCGGTAGCGGATGCCGTTGTAAAACGCATTGAAGGCGTGGATCAGGCTCGTGCCATGGAAGCTGTCAAAACAACGGCCATGAATCCGGACAGGGGCAACAACTTCCGCATCAAATACGGATATATTCCCAGCGATTCAATGCTTGAATCTGTCGCTTACGACATGGAATATGCGATTGCCGACGGGGCGATAGCGCGTGCGGCGGCAGCTATTGGTGACACTGCGGCTACCCGTTATTTCTCCAACAGAAGTAAATCATACCGAAATTATTTCGATAAATCTCTCGGTTTTGTACGCGGACGGCTAAGCGACGGCAGCTGGCGTACACCATTCAGCCCGTTTGCATCGACTCATCGCGCTGACGATTTCTGCGAAGGCAATTCTTGGCAATACACATGGCTTGCCCCACATGATGTAGACGGAATGATCGAATTATTCGGTTCACGTGAACGCATGTTGGAGAAACTCGATTCGTTATTTATCGTTCAATCTGTTATTGAAGGTGCAGAAGCCTCCCCTGACATAAGTGGCTTAATCGGACAATCTGCCAACGGAAATGAACCCGTGCATCATGTCCTTTATTTATATTCGATGCTTGGAGAACCTCGAAAAACCGCCGAGCATGTTCGAGAAGTTCTTACAACCCTCTACACATCCGGCCGCGACGGTATTTCCGGCAACGAGGATGCCGGACAAATGTCAGCCTGGTATGTTCTTTCTTCGTTAGGTTTTTATCAGGCAGTACCCGGCAGCGGCGAATACTGGTTCGGTTCACCACTGTTCGACAAAGCTGAGATTTCTGTTCCCGGAGGATTATTTGTCATCAAAGCTCTAAATAACAGCAGGGAAAACAAATACATAAAGTCGGTAAAGCTCAATGGACACGACTATACCCTTCCGTTTATTTCATATGATGACATTATGAAAGGAGGCGAACTCATATTTGAAATGGGACTCTGAAACCTCCCACCTCTCTGAAAAAGCCAAGTCACGAAGTAGTTTTGACTTGGCTTTTCATTTATGGGTACAAGCCGAGGTGCTTAATAGGTTGAAAGAATGGTGAGGATTTTTTTGATTTCCACTGAAAATATCTAAATTTGCATGTGATTAAATCATTAGGACCACATCGAATAACACAAGAAGAATCCTGTAGCTGAATGGACGAACAACAGAAAAATGTGAAACGTTGCTTTTGGGCGAATCCCAAGAATCCCCTCTATATCAAATACCATGATGCGGAGTGGGGTCGACCGCTGCATGACGATGCCCGGTTGCTGGAGCTTCTGATTCTGGAAAGTTTTCAGGCAGGGCTGTCGTGGGAGTGCGTGCTCAACAAACGAGAAGCGTTACGCAGGGCTTTCAATGGTTTTGACCGCGACACTATTCTTTCTTATGATGAAAAGAAGATTGACGAGCTTATGAGCAACCCCGGAATAATTCGTAACAGGGCAAAAATCAAGGCGGCAATCTCGAACACTTCGGTTTTCAAGGCTATTCAGGAGGAATATGGGTCATTCGACAACTACCTCTCCTGCTTTTACCCTAAAGAACCGATTTACGACTACACATCAACAACTTCTACAATATCCGACACTCTGTCCGCCGACCTCCGAAAACGGGGCATGAAGTTTGTGGGCTCCACCATAATCCACGCCTTCCTACAGTCCATCGGTGTCTTCAACTCGCATGAGCCAGACTGTTTCTTATATCATAATACTTCTGACCTTGATAGAACAAATTGATTTTTTACAGCGTCCTCAGCATTGAAGCACACGTATGTATATTTTTTGACGAGCCGATAAAAACAGTTTCTTCCCAAATCAGGATTTCATGCCGACCGAGGGCTTCAATTTTACCTTGTATTTCAGATGCTTTTATTGAGTCTCCATTCCATGCACGATAATGTGGGTCTTTAGCCATGACCTCAAACAGCCTCATCCATCAGGATATCCAAAATAATGTCCGCCGGCAAACATAATAGTATCTGTCCATAGACTTTCAGCTTCATCTGTGATTGGCATACATGGGAACAAAGAATGCCATCATCATTGAAACAATAAGCCAGAGCTATCTTAATCAATTGATTTTAAGTTGATGTATTTGTCACAATTGTTTTCCCAATACTCAAGTATTTTATTCGTCCTGCCGTCGTCAGACAGAGCTTTTTCATCATTCCACATTGAGAACTCGATGGCTTTGTCGACTATTCTTCCTTTGTCATACTGATAGGTTATTACTGCTCCGGATCCAGTGTTGCACATGACGCAAACCAGTTCTCCGTTGAAAACAAAGTAGTCGGAATGACCGCCATCTCCTTTGTATATTTGATGAGTCTTACCATTTTCATTTGCATAGATTGTCAGTTCTGTGTCAGCCTCACAACTTCCCGAACTGACCCATAACTCAGGGATACTATCGCCTGTAATGTCATAGAGGAAATATTCTGAGTGTCTGGTTCCTTTGCTTTCAACAGAATACTCATCAATAACAGAGAGATACATATTGGGGAGCGAATCTGAAGGAACAAACTCAACAGATTCTGAAAGTGTCTCTGTTTCCGGTATGCCAGGACCGGAAGTATTGGAATTGTGATAGTCGCAGTTCTCAATCCCAATTACTAAAATAATGAATGATAAGATTGTCTTTGACATATTCTATTCTTCTATATCGGCTAAGAGTTGTATTCTATACATATCCTCTTCCGAAAGATTTACCCAATTGGATGTCGAATCGCATGTAAGATAATGATGTAGCAATCGCGCACCGCGCTTGGTAAGTGCTCCCAATTCATCAGCCTTGAGGAAATACTCTACTGTCTTTCTCCTGTCATCAATGTCTTGCGTAGTAGCATCTTCGGCATAGCCGTCAGGATTATCAGACTTGAGAGTATTGTCGTATTTTTTTACTCCAATCAAAGAATAGATATATGGAATCTTGTCCATTATCAAAGGCTTTGCCCATGAAATATCAATCTTGACCGAATCACTCTTATTAAATAAGACATATCCCGCACAAGCGAATACTGCTGCATCCGGATCGGTTTCACTATTGGTAGCAAATTCTATGATATCTTCCAGCTCAACCTGTTTAGATTTATGAATTGACTTAAGCAGAATATCCGCCGAGTGATAGTTAGCCTCGTTCAGAGTGTCTATGGCACAAACAACGCGGACAAAATCTTTATTTTCAAGATAACTGATAAGTCGTGAGAACACTGCTATTGGATCATCATGATTGGTCTGTGCTATTTCAGCCATACAGTCTTCCACATTCTTGCCTGCAAGGTCGTAATACAACAACGCATTTATAAAACTTCTTTTCACCCCGTCTATGCCATCCCGATAACAGTCGCCGAGTGCTTCGTATGCCCACGATTCTCCATTACGGGCATGTTCAATGAGATATGGAATTGAGTCAGGCCAGTTGCAGTTATACTCATATATTCTAAGTCCATTGGGAACCATAACCTCGAAGGATTCTCCGGTATCGGAATTGCGGTTGGTCATTTTCTTGTCTGCGAAAGCTACTATTGCAGAAAAGAAAAGAAATGATATAATGATTATTCGGTTCATTCTGATGTTAGTTTAGCATAAAGGTCTTAGGCTATTCGTGCAGTTTACGATCTTTATTTACTGGTTCGGGACACGTTCTGTTGATTTATTTGATTACATACCAGTTGCCACGATAACCGAATCGGCTTTTTCCCTGAATGCAGATCCACGTATTATTGAAGCAGCTATGCAGGTGTTTCCGGTAAGTCCTCCAGATGTGGCCACTATGTCAGCGACCGTGAATGCTGCTACCAAAGTAAGAGTGAGAAAGACTTTCTTAATCATTGTAGTATGCCCTGGTTCGTGTCGGGCTCAACTTTTTGTTCGTTATTTAACCTTTATGAATAGTTTTCATTGGAGGTAACCCAATCCATTCAATATTTTTATAAAAAATTTAGGGATTGAACTTGATATATAGAATATCAATGCGTTCAATTCCTATCACTCATGAGGAATATTTTCAAAAACAGTTATCCCCATGAAATAGTTAGTTATATCTAACCTATCGTC
>CAZAZA010000023.1:17335-35565 GCA_964489495.1 uncultured Bacteroides sp. | reverse complement strand
GGAGATATCAGTGCCATGAAATCCTCGTCATCGAGACGACGCTTACGCAATGCTCGCTCGACATCAGATGCTGTTTTGGAATATATCGTCTCGGTTGTATCGTCCCAACTATATTTTTTTAATTCATCGTAAAACATCCTTACATCCTTTTATTTGGCACAGTCATCCATAACTGACTGAGAAATGCGCATAGCGCAGAAATTCGGGCCGCACATAGTGCAGAAACGGTCATCATCCTTATGGCTCTCAACATAGTACTGACGAGCACGCGAAGGATCAAGCGACAGATTGAACTGGTCTTTCCATCTGAATTCAAATCTGGCAAGACTCATTGCGTTATCACGCACCTGCGCACCGGGGAATCCTTTAGCCAAATCAGCTGCATGTGCAGCGATTTTATATGTGATTACACCGTTCCTGACATCTTCAAGATTAGGAAGGGCGAGATGCTCCTTAGGCGTGACGTAGCATATCATGGCTGTACCCATCCATGCTATCTGAGCGGCACCTATAGCCGAGGTGATATGATCGTAACCGGGCGCAATATCGGTGACAAGCGGTCCGAGAGTATAGAACGGTGCTTCATGACATTTCTCTGCTTCACGATCGAAATTCTCTCGTATCTTTTGCATTGGCACATGCCCGGGTCCTTCGATAAGAACCTGAACGTTATGTTTCCACGCAATTTCTGTAAGTTCGCCGAGCACGTCAAGCTCAAGGAACTGCGACCGGTCATTGGCATCATGTATCGACCCGGGGCGCAATCCGTCACCGAGCGAAACCGCCACGTCGTAACGTGCCAATATCTCGCATATTTCATCAAAATGAGTATACAGAAAATTCTCACTGTCGTGAATTACAGCCCAACGAGTCATTATCGATCCTCCACGCGACACTATGCCTGTAAGACGCTCGCTTATCATATCAGCATGTGCACGCAATGCACCTGCATGAATTGTGAAGTAGTCCACTCCCTGCTCGGCCTGTTCGATAAGAGTGTCGCGATAAATCTCCCAAGTAAGATCCTCGACCTTGCCATCCACCTTCTCGAGAGCCTGATATACAGGCACTGTTCCAACAGGTACCGGACAGTTTCGAATAATCCATTCGCGTGTCTCATGAATATTGTCGCCGGTTGAGAGGTCCATCAGTGTGTCACCTCCCCAATAGCAACTCCATACGGCTTTGCGGACTTCCTCCTCAATGCCCGATGACAAAGCCGAATTACCAATATTTGTGTTTAGCTTTACCAGAAAGTTTCGGCCGATAATCATAGGTTCAGCTTCCGGATGGTTGATGTTGGCAGGAATCATAGCTCTGCCTGCTGCTATCTCCGACCGTACGAACTCCGGGGTTATCCGGCTCTCGATTCCCAGTTGAGCGTTGTTCATATTCTCTCGAATAGCAACGTATTCCATTTCGGGAGTGATCTCTCCCCTTCGGGCACGAGCCATCTGGGTGATTTCGCATCCTTCTTTCGCCCGCCGAGGTGCATATCTGCGTGCAAAGCGTATGCCGTCAAGCGAAGTGTCAGCTTCGCGGCTACGTCCATACTCTGAAGTAATCGACTTTAGCTGTTCCAGTTTTTCATCCTTCGCTATCCATTGTTCACGGATGCGTGGAATACCTTGGTTAATATCAACTTTGACATCCGGATCAGTGAATACGCCGCTGGTATCGTACACGTAGACGGGTGCATTTTCGCGGACAATACGTCTGCCGTCGACTATCTTAACCGTCGGTGTGAGATTAACGCGACGCATTCCGACTTTGACTTCGGGGAACAGTTCTCCCTTCATATATACCTTATCTGACCCGGGATAAGAACCGAGGTCGATATCTTCAATCTTCATATTTTAGTTTGTTATGAGGTTAATCGAGAAACGAGGTAAGAGGACTCGATGCGGAAACATCGAATACACCGGCCACGGTGCCCAGTCCGGCCAAATAGGCTCGGCGTCCTGCTATAACAGCCTCTTTAAATGCCTTTGCCATTTCAACAGGGTCGCCGGCCACGGCTATAGCGGTGTTGACCAGAACGGCATCAGCACCCATCTCAAGAGCTTCAGCAGCCTGTGACGGAGCTCCAATGCCGGCATCGACAACCACCGGCACACGCGATTCGGCTATTATTATTTCAAGCATATCGCGTGTTCGCAATCCGAGATTTGTGCCTATGGGAGCGCCGAGAGGCATAACGGCAGCTGTGCCTGCTTCTTCAAGCCGCTTGCATAAAACTGGATCAGCCTGCACATACGGCAAAACATGAAAACCGAGCTTTGCAAGTTCTTCAGTAGCCTTCAGTGTTTCCACGGGATCAGGAAGCAAATATTTCGGGTCCGGATGTATTTCCAATTTTATGAAGTCGGTTCCGAAACAGTCGCGGGCAAGTTTCGCAGCCAACACAGCTTCGCGAGCATCACGCACACCTGACGTATTAGGCAGAAGCTGTACCATATTGCGGTCGATATGCGAAAGCATATCGTCATCTTCTTCATGCTGCATGTCGATGCGCTTCATTGCCACAGTCACCATTTCCGATCCGGAAGCCAAAATGGCATCATACATAAGCTGATTAGACGAAAATTTGCCCGTACCTACGAACAATCTTGACGAAAACTCACGTCCTCCTATATTCAATATATCTTTCATTTTTGGTTTTTTGTTTTATTAAGTATTTCCAAACACTTACTCGTGTATTCCACAGGATCTTCAGCACCTATCACAGCTCCCGACATGGCTATTCCGTTTACACCGGTCGACATCAGCTGTTCAAGGTCATCGATAGTGATACCTCCGATAGCAACAACCGGAAGTTCGATCCCTTTTGCCCTCACCTCTTTCATGATATTCCGATATCCTTCAAGTCCGATAACCGGTGAAAGCTTTTCTTTTGTTGCAGTGTACCTAAACGGACCAAGTCCTACATAATCCACATCGATGCCTTTAAGAGCTATGATATCGTCGGCAGTATTGGCAGTGACACCAATGATAGCTTCCGGTCCAAGGAGCTCACGAGCCTCACGAGGGTTCATATCGTTTTTGCCGAGATGGACACCGTGAACACCAAGTTCGCGAGCGAGCTCAACCCGATCATCAATAACAAGAAACGTGTCGTTCTCCTTGCAAAGCCTTATCACTTCGATGGCAACGTCACGAAACTCACTATCACTTACGTCCTTAAGGCGCAATTGTATCCATTTGCAGCCACCTTCAATAGCCATCTGTACTTCCTCTTCAATCGAATATCGGGGAGATGGATGTGTTATAAATTGCAACATTTCAATATATTGTTTTTAAATTGATCAATGGGCATATCCCAGCCAAGCGAACCGAGCATCGCATATCCGTCGAAACCGGCTGATACAACCTCTTCTGCATTATCGGGAGTTACGCCGCCGAGGGCTATAACCCTTGAGTTTAGTTTTACCGATTCATATGATTTCAGCAACAATCGGCTTTCATCGCCATAACCGGGCTTCGAGACACTTGGAAACACCGGGCTAAGTGTCACATAATCATACGTCGATCCGACGTGAATAATTTCGTCGACCGAATGACAGCTCCGGCTGACCCGACCTTTCCATCCTGCCGGTATCGAGTTATTGCGTCTGTTAAGGTGAATGCCTCCGACACCAAGATCCGATGCGCACGCAATATAATCATGCAGTGTCAGCCTGTCTCGATACTCACTGCCGACAGCAGTGACCAGCAAGCGCAACGACTCAAACGAATCATCCGGATAACGGATATGTACATAGTCAAAGCCGGCATCTATCAGCATCATCACACGCTTCGGATGGTCAGGACGGAAAACAGCTGTTGTGATAGCGACCTTTAACATCAGCCTCCGTAGAAAGCTTTAATAATCAGAACGCGGTCTCCTTCGTTTAGCTTCCACTCCTTTCGCTCTGATGCCGGTACAACATTATCATTCACAGCCGTAGCTATTCCGGCCGTAGCTATTCCGGCCAGAATCAATGCGTCGTGGAGTGTGGTGCCTCCTGCAAACACATATGTTTTGTCATTTATTTTAACATTCATATTGTTATGAGTTTATGTGGTTCAAAAAAATGATTCAACGGGCCATGACCTTGGCCCACAGAGATAAAAGCACCGGCATCAATAGCATTATGCACATACTCTTCAGCAAGTGCTACAGCCTCTCGAAGAGTATTTCCGAGAGCAAGGAATGTGGCGATAGCCGAAGACAGTGTGCATCCGGTACCATGAGTGTTTACGGTCTCAATCCTTCGATTTACATATTCAGTCATTCCTTCGTCATCGAAAAGAATGTCAAGTATAATTTCCGGAAAAGAAGATTTTATGACACCTGTTACAAGAACATTACGGGCACCCTCCTTACGGAGGGCGTCCGCTATAACTGAAATATTGCCGGAATCCAAACCTGACAATGTTTGTGCTTCGGAAAGGTTTGGCGTTATGACATCACTGCATCCAAACAAACGATACATACCCTTGAATCCAGAGTCATCGGCAAGTTTCGAACCACTTGTCGAGAACAAGACCGGATCAAGGACGACGTTTTTCGCTCCGTGTTGGCTCAACTTATCGGCTGTAACTTCGGCAATGGCTGTATTTGCCAACATCCCGATCTTAACGGCAGAAGGGCGAATATCCGAGAATACAGCATCAATCTGTGAGCCGACGACCTCAGGACTGACTGCCTGAAAGCAATCGACACCCAAAGTGTTTTGTGCAGTGACTGCTGTGACAGCAGTCATTGCATATGCTCCTAAAGCCGAAATTGTTTTGATGTCCGCTTGTATCCCGGCACCGCCAGACGAATCCGAACCGGCTATTGAAAGTACTGGTATATAGGTTTTAGCCATTTCACATGTTTTGAATTACAAAATACAGAGGTGGTTGCCCGATATGGAAACGGCTCTCAACAATTCCTACGGCGGCATTGCCCGCATCAGGTTCGGAGGGTATGAATCTCAGCCCATATAAGGCACCCCTTTGTCATTGCCGCAAATTTACTACAATATTTCTTGGCGACCAAAAAAATATTTAAAGGGTATGTTGTGCGTATTCCGATTTAAATCCGTAATTTTACATTTTAATACTCCAACGCTATGAATTTCGACGATATTATACGTGAACGCTCCGAGCATGTCTTCAACATTATGCAACAACGCGTATCAACTGAGGAAGTAGCACAAATACGAAAGGCTTTCGAGCTTGCGAAGGAAGCGCATGCCAATCAGAAGCGCAAGACCGGCGAGCCATATATCCTTCATCCGATAGCCGTGGCCACCATCGCAGCCGAAGAGTTGATGCTCGACCCTGCTACAGTGATGGCAGCCTTCCTACACGACGTGGTGGAGGATACGGATTATACCGTTGAAGACATACGCGAACGGTTTGGCGACGATGTGGCATTTCTTGTGAAAGTCGTAACAAAACCCAAGAAAGAAAAATATGATGCTTCGCGCCAAGTCGACAATTACCGGCAAATGCTCGATTCAGTTCAATACGACATACGAGCTTTGCTTGTAAAACTCGCAGACCGCCTGCATAATATGCGCACACTATCGTCAATGGCGCCGCACAAACAGATGAAAATAGCCGGTGAGACTGACTATCTTTATGCGCCTTTAGCAAACCGTCTCGGATTTTACCGGGTAAAGACCGAACTTGAAAATCTCGGATTCAAATTCCGCTCACCTCATGAATTCGAAGAAATTTCATCGCTGATAGCACGCGATGAGGAAGCTCAACGCGAACGTCTCGGAAAGTTCTGCCAACAGATTCGCGATACCCTTCATGATGCCGGTATAGAAGTTACAGTGTATATCGAATATCGCCAGCCATACAGTGTATGGCGTAAAATGCATAAGTTCGGCGACGACTTCAATCACCTCAAGTACCGCCACTTCACAGAAATCATATTCAAGACACCGGAAGGCGTGTCGGAAAAAGACATGGCCCTGAAAATCTACTCGGTACTGACCGACCGTTTCAAAGAAAAGCCGGGCGGCATTTCAAATTATATCGACACTCCAAAAGAAAACGGCTATCAGAGCTTCCATGTCAAACTGCTTGCCGATTTCGGACGATGGCAGGAAGTGCACATCAGCAGCGACCGCATGATACGCGACTCGCAACTCGGCTGCGTGGCAAAACGAACCGACAATAACATCCAGCGATGGATTGAGAAATTCAAAGAAGTTCTGCGGGATATTGAGAAAAACGGACAAAAGGGCACTCAGTTTATCGAGAAGGTTGTGACATCATTTTATAATGATGACATAATGACATTCACACCCAAAGGACGTGAGGTGGTTTTGCCCCAGAAAGCCACTATTCTCGATTTCGCTTACGAAGTAAATCCCAAACTCGGCAATTCGGCCAAATACGCCCGCGTAAACGGATTCTTATCATCAATAAAAGCCCCCTTGCGCAGAGGAGATGTTGTGGAAATATTTACCGACCCCGACAGCCGTCCCCAGCCTGACTGGCTTGACACAGTGATCACATATAAAGCAAAACGCGAGATACAGCGGTTTCTGGACGCTCAGCCCATATCAGTATTTACCCGTTGTCCGGACTGCAACCCTATACCCGGAGAGGAAGTTATCGGCTTCAACGAAAACGACGGACACATCACTCTTCACACCCGCAACTGCCCGACTGCAATACGTCTTGCATCGCAGTATGGCGACAGAATCAAAGCCGTCGAATACACCTCTGACACGACTCTTTACCCCGTGACCATTGTCATCAAAGCTGTCGACCGCTATCACCTGTTTATCGACATCGTTGACCTTATAACTAATGGCCTTCATCTCGCCATGAACAGTTTTAACACTGACACTGTCGACTCTATCGTCACTTGCCGTATTAATCTTGCGGTGCATACCTATGACGAACTTGAGACCATCATGCACCATATTTCACTTATCGAAGGTGTCGACGAGGTAAAACGCTATTAAATAACTTCTTTTATTAACGGCATGAATATTAACAATCTATTTGATCTGTCTGACAAGGTCGCTGTGGTCACCGGCGGAGGCGACGGCATAGGACAAAGCTGCTGTGAAATTCTCTCTGCAGCCGGCGCATCAGTCGTGGTAAGTGACATAAACCCCGAAAAAGCACAGACGGTTGCCGACAAAATCAATGCATCGGGCGGGAAAGCTATAGCAGTGACCTGCAATGTGCTCAACCAAAACGATCTCGTAAATCTTGTAGACATCACTGTCAGGTCTTTCGGAACCGTAAATATTCTCGTAAACAATGTCGGTCTAGGAGGCGGTGGTCGGGAGAATCCGTTTAATATCGATCTTGATTATGTTGAACGGATATACAAGATAAATGTTTTCGCACCTTGGCGTCTCTGCCAACTGACAGTGCCTCTGATGAAAGAGTCGGGATATGGCAGTATCATCAACATAACTTCCGTGAGTTCCATGAACAAGGAGGCAAACATGGGGATCTATTCATCATCAAAGGCCGCCCTCAACCACCTTGCAGCCAACCTTGCCTACGACTTCGGACCTTACGGCGTCAGAATCAACAATGTGGGTCCCGGTGCCACCAAAACCCCGGCACTCGCGAAAATCCTTACGCCTGAACTTCAGGAAAAAATGCTTAGTCATACCCCAATCAAACGCCTCGGCGAAGCTTCTGACATAGCCCAGGCTGTGCTATTTTTCGCTTCACCTGCATCAGCATGGATAAGCGGGCAGGTTATTTATGTCAATGGCGGAGGAAATCAGACACTTGACTGAGCATTGTCGAGAGCACCAGATCATACTTTAGCGTTTACGTGGCCGGTTTGTGCATCAAACGACACACACGAATTGCTGAAAAGACGCTCTATGCATCCGCTGTCACGCATTTCATCTGTCGGCAAACAAACCAGATTGGGTGAATCGACAAGAGCTATCGCATCGGTCATCGAAAGAGCTATGTCGAGCTCATGGGTTGAGAAAAGCACACACTTACCCTCTTCGTGTGCAAGACGTCCAAGCAGCTGACACGACTCATATCGGTTCGGCATGTCAAGATATGATGTAGGCTCGTCGAGCAATATGATTGGGGTAGACTGTGCGAGGGCACGGGCTATCATCACACGCTGGCACTCGCCGTCAGACATATGGTCCATTGTACGGTCATAGTATTTCTCCATTCCAACCGAAGCAAGCGACCGCTCGACAATTTCCTTGTCGGCCGGCTGCATTTTACCCATCCAGTTTGTATAAGGAGCACGCCCGATAGCAACCACATCGGAACAACGGAGGTTCGGGACGCGAAGACGCTCTGTTGTCACGAGTGCCAAAGTCCTCGACATGGTACTGCTACTCATCCCATCCAATGTATGTCCGTCAAGTATTATTTGTCCATCATAGTCTCGATTTAATCCGGCAATCGCTCGAAGGAGGGTTGACTTTCCCGACCCGTTTCTACCTATCAGAGCCGTGAGCTGTCCGTCTCCAATCGAACATGTCACATCTTTTAAGAGTTTGCGTTCTCCGTAACCTATCGAAAATTTGTTTAACTCTATCATCTGGCAACTGATTTATTACGCAAAACCACCCATACCACAATAGGTATGCCCAAAAGAGCGGTTATTGCGTTGACAGGTAAAACATACATTTTAGACACGATATCACATAAAAGCATCACTGCCCCCCCGCTCAACATTGTTCCAGGTACAAGTACGCGGTGGTCGCTGTTGTCGAAAAAGGCGCGAGTGACATGCGGCATAGCCAGACCTATAAAACCGATTGGACCGCAAAATGCCGTCACCGTGCCGGCGAGCAGTGTTGTAGACAGGAAAAGCAGTCCACGTGTGCGTCGCATGTCCAACCCCATTGTCATAGCGTATTCTTCCCCCAAAAGCAACATGTTGAGGGGCTTGACAGACATAACAGCCAGCAGCATGCCTGTCGCCACAGAAACTGCAAATACGCCCATCTGACTCCAAGTCACATCTCCAAGTGAGCCCATCGTCCAGATTACAAAAGCCTTGAGCGAATCTTCTTTGCTGATATATTGCAGGATCTGTACCACAGCGCCTACTCCGGAGGAGAACATCATGCCAAGAATCAAAATAACCATTATATCCTTTATCCGTTGCCCGACCACTGCGATTATAGCCAATACAGCCGCAGAACCGATCCATGCTGCTCCAGCCACACCGAACGACGAACCAACACCGGCAAGGACAACCAACGCCACTCCCAACGACGCTCCTGAAGAAATTCCGAGCACATACGGACCGGCAAGGGGATTTCGGAAAAGGGTCTGCATCTGCAGGCCGCTCACGCTCAATGAAGCTCCGGCCAAAAGCGCAACGACAGCCTTCACCAACCTTATATCAAGCACAATCCTCCTTGTCACGGGCTGACATTCACCTCCCGTCAGCACCTTGAAAACATCAATGACAGATATGTCGACCGCACCGACAACAAGGTCAACCAGAAACAGGACAACCGTCAGAACCGACAGAAATATAAATAATATCGCCGTATGACGTCTCATTTATCTGAGCTGCTTATAATACACTAATTCATCTTCCACGAGGTCAGGATGAAAAATCCGCACAAGGTCCCGCAATATTATGTCCGGATGAACGACTCCGCTCTCCCAGTAATCATTACCTCCGGCATCGTTGTCACGGGCATTATTATTAAAGACTTTCCCCTTCCTATATACCTCCGTATCGGTAAATTTCGGACATACCGCCGCAACACCGGCAAGACTCTTAGCTCTGCCGGTATTAAGCCAGAAGTCAGCCTTCGATACGAGTTCATAAGCTTTCTCCATATCAATCGGATCTGACGAATTTCCGGTGTTTTTCCTATAGATATACTCACCTCCGGCATCCTCAATCAGCCTTACTGCATAACTCTTCACTGACGGCATAAACCAAGTACCCCCATATGGTGTATTAAGCATCACCGACGGACGCTCCAGATCATATTCCTCCACTTTTCTTTTCAGCGCGAGGTATTTTGCCGGTATTTCCGCGAACTTATCGATACCTTCAGTACGTTTGCCTATTATCTCAGCTATCGCCACCAACCATTCAGCCTTGCCGAGTGGGTCTTCTTCCAGATAGTCGCCAATATAAATATATGGAATCCCAAGTTCATTCAGTTTTTTCTCCATCGGGTTAGCGCCGTTTGTACCATAAAGTAACACGATATCTGGATTTTGACCAAGCAGCAATTCATAATTGATATTTCCTTCATATCCGACGTCTGCCGGCAACTTGCTCCCTGACTTAACCAAAGGGCTGCTTATATAATCAATACATGACACCCCCACCACACGCCGGGTCTCGGCCAATACATCAAGAAAAGCTATGTGAGACGACGACATTACCACTAATCTTTCAGCATTGTCACTAAGCACCTGGCCGTCAAATTCTGCCGGCGGTTCCTCGCCATTACGTGATATGAATAAGCGTGTGATTACACTGTCTGCTCCCTGCCAAGGATCCATGGACTCTATAACGACACTTTCGCCTTCACCGTTGCCGACTATCCTGAATCCCGAAGCATATTCGGGAGTATATACCTCCATATCATAATCCGAAAGGTCTGAGGATTTTCCCGAACAACCTGATACGATCAACAAAATCCAAATCGGCAAAAGTAACTTAAAAAAATTCATATATGTTTTCTCCCTATTTACAAAAACATGACAAACCCTCTCGGGAAGCAGTTAGAAACCAGACGGGAAACGACATATTCATATATCTTGAACGAAACCGACTCTGCGATTGCATATGTCAGCAAAATCCGAGATAAAAGCCGAGACCCGCGGTTGTTATCACTAAGCGTTGAAGCAGATTTTCTGACTCATCCCCGTTGGTCTGCGCCTTCTCGCCCAAAGGCAATGACATTGTGCAGCAACGTTAAAAGAATTTACAGCAGCAGGCACTGTCCCGGAGTTTCACCGGATTCCCTTCATCCTTTAGCAGGACTTCAACTACGCAAAGTTAAGCATAAATCTTTACTTACCATATAAAATATTGGACAATTCACGATAATTGGCTAACTTTGCAAAAACATAATACTGATTAATGATAAGCTACAATACTCAGCTAAAGCGCCTTAAGCTGCCTGAATACGGCCGCAACATACAGCAGATGATTGATTACTGCAAGACAATCGAGAATCGGGACGAACGTAACCGCTGTGCCCGCACGATTATTGCCACAATGGGCAACCTTTTTCCGGAGCTTCGCGATACACCCGACTACACACACAAGCTCTGGGATCATCTTGCAATAATGGCCGATTTCGAACTTGACATTGATTTTCCTTACGAGGTGATTCAGCCTGACAACCTTGAATCGCTCCCCGACAAAGTTGAATACTATAGTACCCGCATGCTTTACCGCCACTATGGCATCTCACTTGAGCGCATGATAGAGGTTGCCTCACATACAGCCCCCGGGCCGGAGCGCGACGAACTGATACGCCTTCTCGCCAACCATATGAAAAAACTCATGCTCGCCGTCAACCGCGATGGCGTTGATGACCAAAAAATATTCAATGATCTGCGGCATCTCTCCCATGGTATGATAAACATACGTCCCGGCGAAATGCGACTCCATGAATTCAGAGAAGCTCCACAGCCTGTGGCAGGAAAGAAAAAAAAGAAAAAATAATTTACAATGCAGCACGACGACGGCTTCAGACATTTTCCGGAAAGTTTTTCAGAAATAGGAAATTTCGGACAGCCACACGGACTACGAGGAGAAATCAATCTGCTGACCGACTCCGATTTCACACCCGTCAAAGGAATGTTTGTTTTTGTCGAAATCGACTCGACGATGATTCCTCTGCAGGTTGCCGGCATTCGACAGCGGAGTGAAAACGCATATATCATTTCGCTGACAGGATATGACAATGACACAGCTGTCAAGCGCTTCAAAGGACTGACGGTTACGGTTGATGCTTCAATTTTTGGCGAAATAACAGACAATGATCCGGACGAGATATATTTGGAAGACCTCTTAGGATACCGGGTCATGGTTGATAACCAAACCGCCGGCAAAATAACAGGAACAGACCAGTCGACCGACAATCCGCTTATGATAATCGAGTTAACGGATAACAATCACATAATGGTACCATTTGCGGATGAATACATCGAAAGCGTCGACCCACATGCCGAAACAATTTCACTGATTCTCCCGGAAGGTTATATCGAAACTTTTAGTTTTTAAAAAAAAGAACAGTAACAAAGACAATTATTATGAAAGAATATGATGAAAACGAGGCTATTGACTTCATTCGCAAGCATATAGGAGAAGAACGTTCAAAACGCTACACCGACGACGATATATTGGAACTTATCGACTTGTCGTTTGATTTTTTTGAGCAGTTTTCAGAAGATGATGACCTCGATATAGAAATCACGCTTGATGGCGAACGCATGATTCTTGAGGGCGAAGATGCTGAAGCCCTTTTTGATTACGTGAGACATCTAACCGCAAAAGACAAAAACAGTCATATACGACAGGAAGACATTCCAGATATCCTCACAGGAGAAATTCTCTACGAAGAAACGCTATCATAACCTGACAGATGAATCCTGCAAAAATTATTATTTTCTTTCTCCTTGCATTAACCGGCATGAGCCTGCAGGCGCAGCAGCCTTCGGCACATGATGGTGGCGACCCATACGCAGGATATGCCGAGGAAGTGTTTCTGGACATGGATTTCGACCCCAATATAGCAACCCCGGTAATACCGGAAAGGTCGAGAAATGCAGTACGAAAATATGTAAGAAGTGTTGCTGAGAGCCTGACCGACAATTTCATAGTAGACCTTATGAGAGACGGCGAGGTTATGGTGCTCACAATACCGACCGATGATATTTTTCTTCCAAACGACACCCTTCTGTCGCAGGATAGCCCGAAGATACTCAACAAACTGATACCGCTCCTCGAAGATGCGCTTATGTATAAAGTTGTTTTAAGCATGAATGTCGACAATACAGGCTCGGAACCTTATCGTGAACAATTGTCATTATCAAGGCTCAACTCTGTATACGAGTGGATAATTAGCCTGATTGACCGGGGAAAAGCGAGCGAGGACTTGATAGTCGTGCCATTTTCGATGGGCAGCGATGATCCTGCCAATGACAATCTTACCCGTAAGCACCGAAAGGAAAATCGTCGGCTCGAAATATACCTTGTTCCCGGGCCGAAAATGATTTCTCAGGCAGACAGCGGACAACTTTAGTCAACAATTTCATTTCAAATCACATTTCAAACTTTTTAGATATATGGCAAAAATCGGATCTACAATGACTGAAATCGGCCGCAAGGCTCTGCTTCTTGGAAGCGGAGAACTTGGCAAAGAGGTAGCAATCGAACTACAACGTCTCGGTGTGGAAGTCGTGGCTTGCGACAGATATGCTAATGCCCCGGCCATGCAGATCGCACACCGCAGCCATGTGTTCAACATGCTTGACCCGGTGAAACTTCGCGAGATAATCGAACTTGAAAAGCCCGACCACATTATACCGGAAGTTGAGGCGATAGCCACGCCGGTGTTAAGGGAGCTCGAAGCCGAAGGCTATCACGTGACACCGACCGCAAATGCAGCTTGGCTAACAATGAACCGTGAAGGCATTCGCCGCCTCGCCGCAGAGGAGCTCGGGCTGCCAACATCACCTTACCGTTTTGCTTCTGACTATGACGAATTTGTAAAGGCTGTCAAAGAAATCGGTATTCCATGCGTTGTGAAGCCGGTCATGAGTTCGTCGGGACACGGACAAAGTGTTATTAAGACAGAGAACGACATCGACAAGTCATGGCACATTGCGCAGGAAGGAGGCCGCGCCGGAGCCGGGCGTGTCATTGTTGAAGGATTTGTAAAATTCGATTATGAAATTACGCTGCTCACCGTCCGCAGCATCTCAGGCACAACTTTCTGTGAGCCGATTGGCCATATTCAGGTCGATGGAGATTACCGCCAATCATGGCAACCTCAGCCAATGTCAACAAAAGCTCTCGAACAAGCCAAAGAAATTGCAAAAGCCGTAACAGATGCGCTCGGCGGCTATGGAATTTTTGGCGTGGAATTGTTCGTAAAGGATGATCAGGCGATTTTCAGCGAAGTATCTCCTCGTCCTCACGACACGGGAATGGTAACAATGATTTCACAGGATCTGAGTGAGTTTGCACTCCACGCTCGCGCACTTCTCGGACTACCGGTTCCAAGCATCCGCTTCTATGGTCCATCCGCATCGCAGGCCATCGTCGTAGAAGGCGACACAGACCGCGTGGTATTCGAAAATCTTGAAGAGGTTTTAGCTGAACCCGGTACTCAGATAAGGATATTCGGCAAACCTGAGATATCCGGACACCGCCGCATGGGAGTGATTTTGGCTACAGACGACATCCTCGAAAAAGCTCGGGATAAAGCAGCACGTGCATTCGGGAAGTTGAAGGTTGTCACACTCCCCCGTTCAGGCAAATAAGGCTCGGAATGCCTCTTCCACTTTGCCGACTTCCACTATCTCAGCTTTTACCTTAGAGAGGTCGACACCTTTTAGATTATGGCATGGTACGATTATTCGTTCCATGCCTAATTTTTCACTTTCAAGTATTCGCTGCTCGATGCGTGTTACAGGACGTATCTCTCCGGAAAGTCCGACTTCGCCGGCAAAACAAACATTACGCGGTATAACCATGTCAACATTCGACGACATAATCGCACTTATCACAGCAAGGTCCAGGGCCGGATCATTAACCTTCAAGCCCCCTGCTATGTTTAGGAAAACATCCTTTTGGACAAGCTTGAAACCCACTCGTTTTTCAAGCACGGCGAGGAGCATGTTCATGCGTTTTGAATCGAAACCTGTCACCGAACGCTGAGGCGTGCCATAAGCCGCACTGCTGACAAGCGATTGCACCTCTATTAAAAAAGGTCGGATTCCCTCAAGCGCACTGCCAATAGCCGTACCGGACAATGGTTCCCCGTTCAATGACAAAAGCATTTCAGAAGGATTGCTTACTTCACGAAGACCACGCTGACACATCTCGTAAATACCGAGTTCGGAAGTGCTTCCAAAACGATTTTTAATCGCCCTCAGAATACGGTACATATAGTGGCTGTCACCTTCAAACTGCAGCACGGCATCAACGATGTGTTCAAGTACCTTTGGACCGGCAATTGCGCCCTCCTTGTTTATATGTCCAATCATCATTACAGGCACATTGCTTGTCTTGGCATAACGAAGCAATTGAGCTGAGCATTCCCTCACCTGACTGACACTGCCGGCAGACGACTCAAGAACATCTGACGCTATGGTCTGTATCGAATCAACTATTACAATCTGAGGATCAACATTCTTGATATGAGCAAATATGCGTTCAAGCGAAGTCTCACAAACTATAAAGAGCTGGTCAGTGACCTTGCCAATTCGGTCTGCTCGCATTTTCAACTGCGAACCACTTTCCTCACCGGATACATAGAGCACTCTCTTGCTCTTAATAGACAGCACATTCTGCAATATAAGCGTGGATTTGCCGATACCCGGTTCACCACCTATCAGGACAAGCGATCCGGTGACAAGACCTCCTCCGAGCACACGGTTCAGCTCCCTGCTCGGCATAGGTATTCGCTCTTCATTACCGACACCTATCTCAGTGATGCGCATGGGACGGCTTTCGTTTCCGAATCCCGAAATATGCAACTGCGATTTTGGAGCAGCAACAATACGTTCTTCTGTTAATGTATTCCACTCCCCGCAAGCAGGACATTTACCGGTCCATTTCGGAAAATCGGCACCGCAGGAACTGCAAACCCAGACACTTTTTTCTTTGGCCATATTCAGCGCATTTTACAATTTCTGAATTGAGCCACTGTGATCGCCGTGGCAATCGCCACGTTAAGCGATTCGGAGGATACAGATCCTCCCGAAAATGACGGAATAGTAAGACGATGTGTGGCGAGTGAGGCCACCGAAGGACTGACACCATTGCCTTCATTTCCCATAACAATCACACCACGTGAAGGCAATTTCGTATCAAACAGATTTTCTCCGTCAAGCATTGTGACAAATACTGGGCGATCAGACTTGAGATTCTCAAGTGTCTCGGAAAGATCTACATAATAGGCCCTGACATTTACAATCGCCCCCATTGTTGCCTGGACAGTCTTGGGATTAAACAAATCAACCGTCTCACGGCTGCACAGTAGCGTACGTATGCCGAACCAGTCGCAGGTTCGTACTATCGTACCGAGATTACCGGGGTCCTGAACTCCGTCAAGCGCAACCACAAGGTCGTCGATCTTCTTTTCGTCAAACTCATATTCCGGCAGACGATACACGGCTATGACATCGGGAGAGGTGGACAGCGACGACATGCGGTCAATGTCGCGGCGCGATGCTCTCACTACGCGCGACCAAACAGTTTCGTCAAGAGACCCATCTCTTTCGTCAAGCCATGAGGGGGTAGCCACAAGGTGGATAAGTTCGAAGGCACCAAGTGTGTCTGCCACACACTTGTCACCCTCGACCTTAAAAAGCCGCTCACGCTTGCGATGTTTACGCTCAGACAGCGAAGCCACAAGCTTAATAATTTTCCCACTTGCTTCACTCATCACGAACAACACGTTTGTTTCCGCAACGCCATACTGTACCGGGGAAACGTGAAAGGTAACCAGTATTATGGGTGGCCATAATAACGGGTGTCCCACCGAGGGCAATATCATACAAACGACCGATTATCTGATCGGCTGTGTCACCATCAAGATTGCCTGTGGGTTCATCGGCCAGAATCAGGCGTGGTTTATTAAGCAGCGCACGTGCGATTGCCACTCTCTGTTGTTCGCCACCAGAAAGCTGATGAGGAAATTTGTATGACTTTATCTGCATCCCCACTTCTGCGAGGACCTTGTCGATGCGGTCATCAATCGCATGTTTGTCTTTCCAGCCCGTAGCCTCAAGTACGAACTTAAGATTATCATGCACATCCCTATCGGGAAGTAATTGAAAATCCTGAAATACAATTCCCAGCTGACGACGTAAAAAAGGAATATCTTTCCGTCGGATATCCGACATATCATGGTCAAGTACCCGTGCGCTGCCCGTCTCGACTGGAACCTCGGCATAAATAGACTTAAGCAGGGTCGACTTACCGCTTCCAACCTTGCCGACAAGGTAAACCATCTCGCCGGGCATTACGGTGAACTCGACATGCTTAAGCACGACGAGTTCGTGACGACACAACTCCACATCGGAGTAGTTTACGATAGGGCTTATTGCATTGACGGCAGACATCCGGACAAAAGCATCAATTACCTAACTCTGATAAGAACTTAATGCGTATCAGCCTGATTTCCTCCTCAGTATAATCGCTGCCGAGAGCCTCGATAGCTTCGTTAAGGTCGCCACTTTCGCTATCCTTAAAATAGTCAAAGAGTTCATCCTGTTGATCCTTGTCAAGAATCTCGTCAATAAAATAGTTGATATTGATTTTTGTCCCTGAATCCACAATCGACTCTATTTCAGACAAAACCTCGCCAAACTCAAGATCACGGGCCTCTGCAATTTCATCAAGAGGGACCTTGCGGTCAATAGCCTGAATAATTGCAATTTTCATTTTGCTTTTGTTCGGAGCCATTCTCACGACCATGTCTTCAGGACGCTCAATCTCGTTCTCTTCAACATGACGTTTGATAACTTTGACAAACTCCGCCCCATATCGTTTAGCCTTACCCGATCCCACACCGGGAATGTTTTGAAGTTCCTCTATGCTGATAGGGTATGTGGTGGCCATAGCTTCGAGCGATGGATCCTGAAATATCACATACGGGGGCAACTCAAGGTTCTTGGCAATCTTGCGTCTCAAATCTTTCAGAATAGAGAACAATTCTGGATCAGCGGCAAAGCTCGACCCGGTCTTCACGTCCTCTACATCCTCTTCCTCACCAAAATCACTGTCTTCAACAATCTTGAATGACTTAGGATGATTGAGAAACTCTTTTCCGGCTTTGGTGACCCTTAGTATTCCATAGTTCTCTATTTCGCGGTCGAGATAACCGGCTAGAACACCTTGTTTGATTACTGTAGCCAACGTACGGGCATCGCTGGCCGAGGCACAACCAAATACCTCAAGGTCTTCAAGATGGGAAGTTTTGGTTTCATTTGTTTCCTTCCCAAGCATGACGTTGATTACAGTATCCGACTTGAGTTTAAATTTATCAGGCCGAACATTATACGAA
>CAZAZA010000023.1:0-17325 GCA_964489495.1 uncultured Bacteroides sp. | reverse complement strand
GTCATCTTTAGCTTCCACTTTCTTAACAGGATTTAAACAATTATCGCAATTCCCACAATTATCCACTTTATATTCCTCTCCGAAATAATGCAGCAGCAGCTTGCGACGGCAGACACTCGACTCTGCATAGTCGGCAGTCTCAGCCAGCAGCTGCTTGCCTATCTCTTGTTCGGTGACACTCTTCTTACCTTGCATGAATTTTTCCATCTTGCGCAGATCTTTGGATGAATAAAATGTCACGCAGTATCCCTCACCACCGTCTCGCCCCGCACGTCCGGTTTCCTGGTAATAGCCTTCAAGCGACTTTGGCATGTCGTAATGAATCACGAATCTGACATCAGGCTTGTCGATACCCATACCGAATGCGATAGTGGCTACAATCACATTAACTCGTTCAAGCAGGAAATCGTCCTGATTCTGCGACCTGGTGGCGGCATCCATACCGGCATGATAGGCTAAAGCCTTTATCCCATTAAGCTTCAGCAGATCTGCGAGTTCTTCAACCTTTTTTCGACTCAGGCAATAGATTATTCCTGACTTACCCGGCCGGCTCTTGATAAACCGGATGATCTCGCGATCAGTATTCTCATTCTTGTGACGCACCTCATAATAGAGATTCGGTCGGTTGAACGACGACTTGAAAACACAGGCATCCGGCATTCCGAGATTTTTTTGAATGTCATGCTGCACTTTAGGAGTTGCTGTAGCCGTAAGAGCTATCACAGGACGTATTCCGATCTCAGAAATTATCGGGCGAATCTTTCGGTATTCCGGACGGAAGTCGTGTCCCCATTCAGATATACAATGAGCTTCGTCAACAGCGTAAAACGAAATTTTCACGCCCTTCAGGAACTCAATGTTTTCCTCCTTAGTCAGCGACTCCGGAGCCACATAGAGCAATTTAGTCTTACCGGCTATTATATCGGCCTTCACCTGGTCTATCGCAGCCTTGTTAAGCGAGGAGTTGAGGAAATGAGCCACATCGTCATCTTCGCTGAAATTGCGCATAGCGTCAACCTGATTTTTCATCAAGGCGATAAGCGGCGAAATCACAATGGCGGTACCATCCGACATTAAAGCCGGCAACTGATAGCAAAGCGACTTACCTCCGCCTGTAGGCATAAGCACGAATGTATCGTGGCCTTCCAGTAAGCTTCGAATTATGGCCTCCTGATTTCCCTTGAAGGTATCGAAGCCGAAATGCTGTTTCAGCATAGTATGGAGCTGGTCGGGGCTTTGCATGGTCGGGAGATATATAGTTGTGGGATTGGTTATTGCTGTATTAGTTTTGTCTTTGTTATGTTTAGTTATTCAATGCCATATTGGCAGCGTTAATCTGCTCTTCGGCATAGTCTCGTGTCACTCTAAATTCTTTCTCACCGCTCGACGGCAGGTCATACATAGGCTTCATCATTACCGATTCGACAAGCGAACGCAACCCGCGCGCACCAAGTTTGAACTCAATCGCCTTGTCAACAATCAGATCGAGTGCGTCGTCATCGAACGTCAGCTTGATGCCGTCCATTGCCATAAGTTTCGAATATTGCTTGACTATGGCATTGTTGGGCTCAGTAAGTATACGGCGTAACGCTTCCCGGTCAAGATGGTCAAGATGGGTAAGTACCGGTAAACGTCCGACAATTTCAGGAATAAGGCCAAACGACTTGAGATCCTGAGGTGTGACATATTTCAACAAGTTTTCCCTTACATGCTGAAGACCGCCGGCATTTGAAGCGAATCCTACTACTCTGGTGTTCAATCTATGGGCAATCTTTGTCTCTATTCCCTCGAACGCTCCTCCACAGATAAAGAGAATATTCTTAGTGTCCACCGGTATCATGCGTTGTTCAGGATGTTTGCGGCCTCCCTGTGGAGGCACATTCACAATCGAACCTTCAAGAAGTTTCAACAAGCCTTGTTGCACACCTTCGCCACTGACATCACGAGTGATTGACGGATTGTCGCCTTTACGGGCAATCTTATCGATTTCGTCAATGAACACGATTCCGCGCTGGGCTTTTTCCACATCATAGTCGGAAGCCTGAAGCAGTCGCACCAACAGGCTCTCTATATCCTCGCCTACATATCCGGCCTCGGTAAGCACTGTGGCATCAACGATAGCGAACGGGACATCAAGCCGGCGGGCTATAGTCTTGGCAAGCAAAGTTTTGCCGGTTCCTGTAGGGCCGACTATAATAATATTGCTTTTTTCGATATCTACATCATCGCTGTCCTGACGCAACCTTTTATAATGATTGTACACGGCAACAGCCAACTGCATTTTAGCTGCATCCTGACCTATCACGTACTCGTCCATGAACTCCTTCAGTTCTTTCGGAGTAGCGAGATTTTTAAATTCAGTCGAATCTGCGGAATTCTTGCTCTTCTTTTTTGATACCGACGGCTTGGCCACGCCGAAATATTCCTGCACAATGCCGTTTAGTTGCTCTACGCAGTCAGAACATATAAACACGCCTTCAAAACGGCTCGGAATCATGACATTCTGCGGTTGCACCGGGCGACCGCAGAACGCGCATATTTCTTCCTGATTGTCCTGTTTTTTCTTTGCCATCTGGTTTTCAGTGTTTGGAACGTTCAAGCACCTTGTCAATCATACCGTATTCCTTGGCTTCAGCAGCAGTCATCCAATAGTCACGCTCACTGTCCGACGCCACTTTTTCGTACGGCATCTTGGAATGCTCGGCGATGATCTCATAAAGCTCCTTACGGAGTATCTCGATCTGTCTGGCACTGATAAGTATATCCGTAGCCTGCCCCTGTGCGCCTCCTAACGGCTGGTGTATCATTACACGCGAGTGAGGCAGAGCGTAACGTTTGCCTTCAGCACCGCCTACCAATAGCACGGCTGCCATAGAAGCCGCTATTCCGGTACATATGGTCGACACATCGCATGCCACATGCTGCATTGTATCGTATATACCTAAACCGTGGTAAACGGAACCACCGGGCGAATTGAGATAGATAGATATATCTTTACCGGGATCACTGGCTGCAAGGTATAGAAGCTGCGCCTGTATTACAGACGAAGTGTATTCATCAACCTGGGTACCCAAAAATATGATTCTGTCCATCATCAGTCGTGAGAAGACATCCATTTGGGCAACGTTCAACTGCCGTTCCTCGATTATGCTTGGGTTAATCCAACTCGATGACAACTGACTGTCGCTATATGAAGTGTATTGGTCAAGCGACAGGCCATTCATGCCGAGATGATGCACGGCATAGTTGCGGAAGTCGGATTTATGGAAATTGTCTTTGTTCATTTTTTCAGTTTAGGTTAGAGGAAATATTTTTCAGTAACTCAAAGTTACAAAAAATTTTCTGAATAATTGCGGTTTAACAAATTTTTAGGGAGAAAAATATGACGATGCCCGCAAATAACTCACGTATCTTTACGTATCAAAGGCATTCCCGGGCATTTGACAGCCCCGGAATGCCTATGATTATATGTTCCGATAGAATCAGAGATTCTGGGCTATTTCACGGAAACGGTCGAGCGACACCTCCTGCATATCGAGTGTCAGAGCTTCTTCGATTGCCGAGAAGAGCTTCCCGTCATAGGTCTGATCGTAAAGCTGTGAGCGGTATTTCTTGTCATCGACAATATTCTTGGCATACTGATCAATGGTCTCTTCAGGAATATTGGTCATACCGTACTGAGCAAACTGACGGCGTGCGATCATCTTGGCAAATCCAAGAAGATCTTCCTCTTTGACTTCGACGTTGAGGTTCTGTGCCACACGGTCGCTCACGAGCTGCCAACGCAGATCCGGTTCCATTTTCTTGAACTCTTCGTCGATGTTATCCTTGTTCAGGCCTTCGTTGCGGCGCATGAGCCATTCCTTAAGCAGACGCTCGGGAAGCTCGAAATTGCCGAACCGTTCGGTGAAATCTTTTTTCACTGTCTGAGCGAAGAGCGCGCGGCTGTTGGCCGACAGGTTCTGTGCAACGATGTTTTTAACTGCTGCAAGATACTCTTCCTCAGTCTTTATATCGGCATCCTGACCGAACACATTATTAATGAACTCTTCGTTTATTTCAGCCGGGCGGAGAACTATTATCTCAGAAATAGTGAACTGGAAGTCGTTCTTAACCTCGGCAGCGCGTGCACGGTCGATGTGAAGCATTGAAGAAAGTTCAACCACATCGCCTTCGCAGCTCTTATAAGGATTGAATACCACTACATCGCCGACCTTTGAACCGTCAAACTTGGCAGCTTCTTCTTTCGACTTGAAGTGGATCGGGCCAACGATGCCGTCAGCCACTGTAATGGCATCATCCCCTTCTTTTACAGAACCGTCTTCATTGAGCTCCATGAATACACCTTTGACAACGGCATTCTCTTCGAACTCAGTTGACGGTTGCTGAGAACCGAAACGGGCACGGAATGCATCACTCTGTTCCTTGACCATTTCGTCAGTAACTTCAATGGTGTAGAATGGCTCGTGGATATCCTTGTTGACCTCGACATTGAATTCGGGGGCAAGAGCAAGATCATATTCAAAAGTGAAGTCCTTCTGGTTGACCAAATCAAGTTCCTTAACCTCTACGGGCATAGGCTCGCCGAGGATATTGATCTTATTGTCTCGGAGATATCCGGTAACAGCATCGTAAACCACACGATTGAGCACATCACTGGTCATCTCTTTGCCGAAACGACGATAGAGTTCGCCATAAGGGACATGCCCTTTACGGAATCCGGGAATCTGGCGCTCGCGGCCAAATTTCTTCAGCTCTTTCTCAACCTCGGGTTTGTAGTCTGCTTCATTGACCGCCACCGTCAGGCGTCCGCTGACATTGTCGGTCTTTTCCATCGTTACATTCATTGTATCTGATCTTATCTTGTTAGAATTAATTTTTCGTTAAATGGTTTGCAAAGTTAACACTTACAAATTTAATGCCAAAAACCATTGTCATTTTTTTGAACAACCTTTTTGGGCCATAAGTTGGCATTTTGTATTTTCATCGTTACCTTTTTAATTGTTTTTCACAGAGTTGAATCTTTAATGACACTATAGTCTTTGTATGGTTGCGAACTTTTATTAATTTTGTCAGTCAAAAAATTATTATGGACGAAATTCTAAAATATTTTTCTGATTTGGATTCTCAGCAGATAAGTCAGCTGGAAGCCATGGGACCACTATACACCCAATGGAACGAGAAAATCAATGTAGTTTCACGTAAAGACATCGATTCCATTTACCCACACCACATACTTCATTCTCTGGCAATAGCCAAATTCCTAAATCCCGTTGAGGGGACCACAATAATGGACCTCGGCACAGGCGGAGGATTTCCCGGCATACCACTCGCGGTTTTATGGCCTGGGTGTCGTTTTCACTTGATTGACCGCATCGCAAAAAAATTGCGCGTAGCTTCGGAGATAGCCAAGGAACTTGGATTGAAAAATGTAACGTTCCAACATGGTGATTCCGGAGAATGCCATGAAAAATTCGATTACGTTGTCAGTCGTGCAGTCATGGATCTTAAAGACCTCGTAAAGGCTTCGGCAAAAAATATACGCACACAGTCGGCAAACGTTTTGCCCACAGGTTTGTTGTGTCTCAAGGGTGGCGACCTCAGCAACGAAATTGCCGAAACATGTCGTCCTGTAGTCGAAATACCGGTTTCCGACTGGTTCGACGACCCATATTTCGAGACTAAGAAACTACTATATTTAAAATTTGGAAAATGAAAATAAGCGCTTTTACATTCAACCCTTTCGGGGTTATGACATACGTATTATGGGATCCGGAAACTCTTGAAGCCGCTGTTGTCGACCCGGGTATGACTAATGAACAAGAATGTGATAAAATCGACGAGTTCATCGACAAGCGCAATCTCAAGATAAAGTACCTGATTAACACCCACATGCATCTCGACCACATATTCGGTGACAAACACATCGAACAACAATATGGAGTCGGGGTGTCAGCCTCTTCCTCTGATGCCCGTCTGGGACGCTCTATTTCACAGCAGGCTGCACGGTTCGGAATGCGGATAAATGCGTCACCCGTCGAAATCTCGCACCAACTTCACGATGGCGACACACTGACCATAGGAAATGAGACACTGAAGGTTATTGAAGTCCCCGGGCATTCACAAGGGTCAATCGCCCTATACTGCCCTGAATCCGGATTTTTAATATCAGGCGATACATTATTTAATCGAGGAGTCGGCCGCACAGACCTTGAAGGAGGAGATAGTGCAGCTCTTTCAAACAGCATCCGAAACAAACTTTTCAAATTGCCGGACAATACACTCGTGTGCCCCGGTCACGGCCCCACAACCACAATCGGGCAGGAAAAGCATGGCAACCCATATGTTTAAGCGCAGATTTCAGCGGTTTTTTCAAAAGCGATAGCGTTAGTTTCATTACTTTGTTGTAACTTTGCCGCGAGAAACAAGAGTATATAATTTTCTTTACGGACATTGTCATGATAAATCGAGTTTTGATCAGAATCAAGGTAGTGCAGCTGCTCTATTCCTATTTGCTCAACCGAAGCGACTTTAAGATAGCCCAACCCCCGACCGAAAATTCGCGCGACAGCCGTTACGCTTACTCTCTCTATCTTGACTTGCTGCTGCTCGTAATCGAACTTTCCGGACTCGATTTAAGCGCAGGCAAAGTCGGGCGTACATCCGGCCTTGGATGCGACCCGCGCCTTTCGTCAAACAAACTTGTAAAAGCCCTCTTACAAAACGACCAGATACTGAACCTCGTCACCCGCGATACTTCCGGAGTGGCACGATTCAACTCTATCCTGCCGTCGCTACGTGACAAAATCGAAAGTTCAGCTATTTTCAACGATTACAAAAAACGCAAGGATATTTCGATCAAAGACGACGCACAACTTTGGAACGTCTTGATACGCACCGTACTTGAACGTGATACAGACCTTCTTAAGATTGCATCTGAGACCGAAGGATTTACAAACCGTGGATATGCCCGCGCATTTGAAATGGCGGCAGATACCATAAATAGTTTTACAGAGAACCGTACATCAGCTATAGAAGCCCGTAATGCTCTTGACCGATCTTTCAACAAGGCTTATGAACTCTATCATTTACTTCTCTGGCTCTGTGTGGAAATTACAGACATGCAGGCTCTCAGACTCGACAACGCCAAACATAAATTCCTCCCTACTCCTGACGACCTGAACCCTGATATGAAATTTGTAAACAACGGGTTCGTAGCTGCGCTTCGCGAGAATGAGGACATGAAGAATTATCTCGAGGATAATCCCGTCAACTGGACCGACAACGATGATGTGATGGTAAGACACTTGCTTGACAAGATACTGGAATCGGATATATATGCATCGTACATGGCCGACCCGACTACATCCTACGAGCAAGACTGTGATTTTTGGCGCAAGGTCTACCGCAAGATAATACTTCCATCTGACGAACTTGCCGAGACACTTGAGTCCAGGTCGATATACTGGAACGACGATCTTGACATAATGGGTACCTTCGTTCTTAAGACCATCAAACGGTTCGCAGTTTCGGAAACTCATCAGATAAAGCTGCTGCCGAAATTCAACAACGATATCGACGAACGCTTCGGCCCGGAACTCTTCAACGACGCCATCAGCAACTATGACAATTATCACAGCTATGTGGAGCGGTTCACATCGAAAGACTGGGATATAGAACGCGTGGCTTTCATCGACGTTGTGATATTGGTAGTGGCCATAGCCGAACTGATTGGCTTCCCGCAGATTCCTGTTCCTGTGACTGTAAACGAATATGTGGAAATAGCAAACACCTACAGTACCCACAAGAGCGGCCAATTTGTAAATGGCATGCTCTCGACCATCATCAAGGAACTTCATGAAGAAGGGATAATAAACAAGTAATATATTTAACCGTTAACAAACATAACAAATGCATTACAATCTGATCACCCTGCAAGACACCGCTGCCGGCGGAGGTTGGGGCTCCATCATCATGATCGTGGCACTTTTCGCCATCTTCTATTTCTTAATGATTCGCCCACAGCAGAAAAAGCAAAAAGAATTACAAAAAATGCGTGACAGTCTAACCGAGGGCAACCAGGTTGTGACTGCCGGAGGAATCCACGGCGTAATACGTAAGATAAAGGAAAAAGAGGGGATTTTCTCCATCGAAATTGACAAAAACGTAGTGATTGACGTTGATAAAAACTCAGTCTACCCGGCGCCTGAAAAACCGGCTGCGTAAAATCATTGAACTGACAAAATTCATTCCCGCAGCTGTACCGGATCTTTCTGGAAAACCTGCGGGAATTTCAATTAATCCGCTGTCCATTCTCCCACTGAAATGTCGATCAAGTCAAGCCTCAACAATCTTAAATCACGCATTTACAACGAAGCCCACTCTTCAAGAGGACGCAACATCATGCTATATCTGCTTTTTGTTTGCGTGGCTTTTGTATTCTGGCTTCTGCTGTCACTCGACAGTGAAGTTCAACGCGACTATGATGTGCCGCTGACAGTGGAAAACGTACCTGACAGCGTTACTTTCATATCACTTCCGCCTACCACGATCAATGTAGGAGTCACAGCCAAGGGATCGCAACTGCTTCAGTACAGCTGGGGCAAGATACCGGCCCTCAAACTCAACTATTCGGAATATGTTGCCGGCTCACACAGTTGGGCCATAAACTCCACAAAACTTGAGTCAAAAGTACGCGACTATTTCGGCAACAGCATCATAATAAACAGTGTACGTCCGGATTCGATACGACTTGAAACGACATCTTTGCCGGGCGAATTGATGCCTGTTATCATCGACGCGCAAGTGTCACCCAATATTCAATGTATCATCAGCGGGCCAATTACAGTCGATACAGACTCCGTAATGGTGTATTCGGCGAGACCTATACCCCGTTCATTTAAAGTTGTGACAACCGAGGAAATCGTAAGACGCGACCTTAAGGATACTACATATGTCGAAATAGGCCTCGTTTCTGTTGAAGGACTAAGGTTTATTCCAGACCGAGTGAGAGTGACTATTCCGGTAGAACCTTTGATTTCAAAGCGTCAGACTGTGAGAATTTCATCGGTCAACGTGCCTGAAGGCAGCAACATTATTACATTCCCTTCCGAAGTGACAGTTTCATATCTTGTGCCGATGAGCCGTTATAATGACGAGTACCCTCTCAAGACGATCGTTGACTACAATGATGTTACACCGGGTGGTATTATGATTCCTGTAAGGATATCTCTCCTGCCTGAATATATGAGAGACTTATCTCTGTCACCCGACAGTGTTGAATATGTAATCGAACGTCACGAACCATGAAGTCACTTATAGCTCTGTGTGGAGGTATCGGTTCTGGGAAATCGGTTGTAGCCCGAATCCTCAGTGTCCTCGGATACGAAGTTTACGACTGCGACAGTCGTTCACGTGCCATAATAGATAATGACCTCGAACTGATTCATCGAATCGGAAATGAGGTTTGCCGTGAAGCTCTTGTCGATAACAGATATCTCGACAGACGTATCCTCGCAGCTAAGGTTTTCACCGACAAAGAAGCACTCAAAAAGCTCAATACCCTTGTACACCACCGTGTCAGAGATGACATACGTAGCTGGGCAGCATTATCCCGCTCTAAACCCCAATTTGTGGAAACAGCCATACTTTGCGAAAGCGGCCTTGACAAAATGGTTGACGCAGTATGGGAGGTATGCGCTCCTGTCAGCACAAGGATTGAGCGGGTTATGAAGCGAAACAATCTTTCAGCAGATCAAGTAAAAGCACGTATCAATTCCCAGTCGGACATGCTTGAATGCATTGGATATCTCCCACACCGAATTATCATAAATGACAATATACGACCGGTGTTGCCTCAAGTCCTTGACTGCCTCAACAAATCGCTGTCAGCTTTTAACCAAGGCTGAAAACGGCTGCGATCTTTAGATATACGTGCCGCAGACAAAACAGCAGACACAATTCCTTCTGAATCACGACTGTGATCAGATATATCTCTGCCGTTATGATCATAGATCGAACTCATCGAAGGAGTATATATGCCACCGTCATCTTCACCGGTACGATTGGCACCGATCACATATGCCTGGTTCTCAATAGCCCTTGCAATCAGCAGATGATGCCATGCATAAGCCCGCGACTGAGGCCAGTTAGCCGGGACTACGAGCACGTCATATTCGAGGTTGAAATTTCTACACCACAAAGGGAACCGTATATCATAGCATATTGCCATCTTTAGCCTCCAAGTGCGATAATTTACTATCGGGGAATATATCTTCCCTTCTTCCATCAACTCATTCTCTCCGCCAACAACAAACAGATGGTGCTTGTCATAAAAGTCGACACTGCCATCCGGCAGGACAAAAAAGCCCCTGTTTCGGAGCAATCCGTCACAAACTGCCAGATAACTGCCACAGACCGCGCATCCATGCGACACGGCTGTGTCTCTGACTTTATTGATAGTAGGACCATCATCTGTTTCAGCGAGCTGAAACAATGTCTCACGATTGTTGACAAATCCCGTTGAAAAGAGTTCTGGAAGCACGAACAAATCACCGTTCCAAACATTCTTCGTCAACCGTTCGAAAGCTGACAAGTTAGACAATTTGTCAGCAGTGCATATCTCAAGACATGCAGTCTTTACACACAAGTCTTCAGTCGGATTGATTATTTCAACTCCCATATCAACAGTCTCTGAATGTCATTCAGTGGAAAAATTTTCCGGATGTTTTCCCTTAAAAGGTTTATAGAAATCCTTTACATGCCGCATATCGAGCTCAAGGTTACCTGTCATATTTAATATATCATTGATCATCACTCTTTTTGTAGCGAAGTCAATAACTCCAAGTACAATCGGTATACCGGCCGCTTGGGCTATACGTAGGAATCCTGTATGCCATCGGCTTGTTTTACTTCGCGTTCCCTCCGGAGTGATTGCCAACACCAATTGCTCGCTGTTTTCAAAACGGCCGGTCAGATACTCCACCAACGAACCGTTTCTATTAGATTTTCCACGTGGTACCGGAATACCTCCTATCGACCTGAACAAAGCCCCTAACGGCCAGAAAAACCAAGTTTCCTTCATTAGAAAACCTGCCTTCCGGCCGACGGAACTATATGCAAGCTTACCGATTATGAAATCCCAATTGCTCGTATGGGGTGCAACGCATATTATGCATCTGGGATAATCGGGTACTGTCACTGAAACTTTCCAACCGGCTGTCTTCAGCAGCCACCCGGCAAAATTCATAATACTGTTCCGAGGAGTTCTTTGCGACGGTCAGCAGGAACAAGATCGTTCATCGATTTCACGATATCGGCAACACCTTTGTTGAAATCTTCGTGAATCTTATGGTAAGCAGCCTTGTTATAAGCTGAAAGTTCGCGGCGGTATTCGCGACGATCTGCAAAATCCTGCGGAGCTTTGTCAAACGAGAACGAGCAGCGACGTATAGTATCGCACTGAAGATCGGCGATTTTGCCAATCAAAGCATTGGCTGCTTCAAAATCAACTCCTTCCACAAGGTCACGCTCAAAGATTGTGGCTGCAGCCAGTTCGCCACATGTATAAGCTATCTGTTTTTTAAGAAATCTTTTGTCCATACCTATGATTTTAGTTAGTTAAACAATTTGTCATGAATGACCTGAAGAGCCTGCCGCTCATGTTCAAGGGGCACGACCACGGCCACATTGCTTCCGGAATTGCCTCTTGAGGCAGCTATAATCTCTATGTGGGCATGTGAAAGAGACTCTGCCACATCTCTGAGCACAGAATCACAGTTATCCATGCTCTCTGCAACAAGTGCAACCGTGGCAAGGTCATGGGTCGATTGAGGAGTTTCAATCTGTTTTTTCGCAATCTCGGGCGCAAATTCAAGCAACAATTCATCCTTTGCACGTTCGGCATCTGCATTGCGTGTCGCAAAACTTATGGCTTGGTTGCCGGTCATAAGGCTCGACATAAACACATCCACTCCGATTCTTGCCATAGCATTGAACACCCGACCGCTCAGATGGTTTGGGTCAGCATTGTCACCTGTAGGTTTTACCGTGATAAGGCATGTATCTGTAATTGAGGAGATTCCGCATATCCGGGATACATTTACCCTATTACTTCCCTCGTCTATCAATGTGCCCGGTGCATCGGGATTAAATGTGTTCTTGATATAAATCGGTATATTCTTATGAAATACCGGATAAATCGTTGGAGGATATATGACCTTAGCTCCGAAGTTGCACAATTCCATAGCCTCTACAAAAGACATTCTGTCGATAATCCGTGCCTTAGATATCTTGCGCGGATCAGCTGTCATAAACCCGTCAACATCAGTCCATATTTCCAGCACATCAGCGTTAAAATGTGCCGCTATTATCGCGGCGGTGTAATCGCTGCCGCCACGTCCGAGATTTGTCACCACTCCGTCAGAATCGGTGGAAATAAATCCCGGAACAAGAGTCAGACCTCCGCACCGAGGCGACAGAACGCTGTCAAGAAGCCGGTCAGTGGATTCACTGTCAAGGACATTACGGCCATGTCGGCGAACTGTCTTTATGAATTCACGTGAATCAACCAGCTCAACACCTTCGATCACACGGGAAATTATTGTCGATGAAAGGCGTTCTCCGAAACTTACCACTCTATCAAGTACCCTTTCTGACAAGTCGTTTACCAGATATATTCCATAATAAAGACTTTCAAGCTCGTCGAATGTCGAATGCACCGCTTTCCGGATCTCGTCACGGAACTTCTCGATCACGATCCCGTCGATTACTTCGTCATGACGTCTGATTATGCCCGCCAAAGAGTCGCGGTAGCCTTCCATGTCACCCGAGGACGCCATTTTTGCAGTTGCTATCAACCGGTCGGTGATTCCTCCCAATGCCGAGACAACGATTACTGCCGGGCTGTCGAGAGACTCAACTATACACTTGACATTGCGAAGGCTGTCTACCGTCCCGACAGATGTGCCGCCAAATTTCAAGACTTTCAACATCTCTTATTCACATTTAATATTCGCTCGTAAAGTGGAAACGAATTTTCGGGAAGTCAGTTTGTGCCATCTGCAGCACGTAGTTTGAATCAGCGAGGAACACATCACGACCCTCGCGGTCAAGAGCCATATACTGATGCTTACGTTTTTTGAATGCTTCAAGCGCTTCAGCATCGTCGCTTTCAACCCAACATGCCTTGTAAAGCGATATCGGCTCCCAGCGACACTGGGCCCCGTATTCGTGAAGGAGACGATACTGAATTACCTCAAACTGAAGCTGTCCGACAGTACCGATAAGTTTGCGGCCGTTAAACTGATTTGTAAACAACTGAGCCACGCCTTCATCCATAAGCTGCTGGATACCTTTGTCGAGCTGCTTGGACTTCATTGGATCGCTGTTCTCGATATACTTGAACATCTCAGGAGAGAAACTCGGGAGTCCTTTAAAATGTACTGACTCACCCGACGTCAGTGTATCACCTATCTTGAAGTTTCCTGTGTCAGGAATACCGACGATGTCACCGGGGTAAGCTTCGTCTACAATACTCTTTTTTTGCGCCATAAAGGCTGTGGGAGCGGCAAACTTCATCATTTTACCCGAGCGTATGTGTTTATAAGGTGCGTTGCGCTCAAATTTTCCGGAACAGATCTTGACGAAAGCTATGCACGAACGGTGATTCGGGTCCATATTGGCGTGAATCTTGAAAACAAAGCCGCTGAATCCTTCTTCCGACGGTTCTATGACACGCTCTTCGGCCTGAGTAGGTTTAGGCGAGGGGGCGATCTTAACAAAGCAGTCAAGAAGTTCCTTTACACCAAATGTGTTCAATGCGGACCCGAAAAACACCGGAGCGACCTCGCCACGAAGATAGTCGTCAGAATTAAATTCCGGATATACACCTTCAATTAATTCTATATCTTCACGCAGTTTGGAGGCATCGGCTTCTCCGACATTAGCGTCTATTGCCTCATCGTTTATATCGGTGATTTCGACACGCTCTGTCACTTTTTGTTTGTCGGGTGTGAAAAGGTCGAGAGTATTCTCATAGATATTGTACACGCCCTTGAAACGCTCGCCTATGTTGATTGGCCAGCTCAGCGGACGCACCTTGATGTGAAGTTCCTGCTCAAGTTCATCAAGTATATCGAACGGGTCCCGACCCTCCCGGTCAAGTTTGTTCACGAAAATTATCACCGGCGTTTTGCGCATCCGGCATACTTCCATCAGTTTGCGAGTCTGCTGCTCAACGCCCTTTGCCACATCCACTACAATGATAACGCTGTCGACAGCCGTTAATGTACGGTAAGTGTCTTCAGCGAAATCCTGGTGTCCCGGAGTGTCAAGTATGTTGATTTTATAATCGCCATAATTGAAACCCATTACCGATGTGGCAACAGATATGCCACGCTGTTTCTCTATCTCCATCCAGTCGCTGGTGGCAGTCTTCTTTATTTTGTTTGACTTGACCGCCCCTGCAACGTGTATGGCGCCTCCAAACAAAAGCAATTTCTCGGTTAGTGTAGTCTTACCCGCATCAGGGTGCGAGATAATGGCAAATGTGCGCCGACGCGCTATTTCGTCTGTTAATTGTGACATCTGTCTGTATCTATCCTTGATTTTCGGAGTGGATTCGTCTCATACACCGCTCCAGGCTCTCGCGCCAATGGGGTATGTCGATTCCATAGGTATTCATAATCAAATGTTTGTCGAGGACACTATATAAGGGCCTTTCAGCCTGCATAGGCAGGTTGTCGCTTGTTATGGGCTTGAGCAGAGAGGTGTCTCGTCCATGCGAACGATAGACTTCAGCAGCAATATCGAACCAGGAGCACACACCTTGGTCTGAATAATTAAAAATACCGCCGATCCATCGCGGCGAACGCAATATTTTGACTATAGCCCGTGCGAGATCCTCCGCATATGTCGGCGTCCCTACCTGATCGATCACGACTTTGGCCGGCAGCCCGGCCTTTGCCTTTGCAGCCATAGTCTTGACAAAGTTCTTGCGATATGGCGAATAAAGCCATGAAGTTCTGATAATCAGCCCTTCACTGGCCATGTCGAGCAACAATATCTCACCTTGTCGTTTCGACCTGCCATATTCCGAAAGGGGATTCACCCGGTCTGACTCTTTGTAAGGGCGGTTGGTTCGCCCGTCAAAAACATAGTCAGTAGAGATATGTACTATTTTTGCATCTGCACGCTGAGCCGCGTCCGCCAATATGCCGACAGCTTCAACATTTATATTGCGGCATTCACGCGGATTTGCCTCCGCCTCTTCCACATTGGTGTAGGCAGCACAGTTTATAATGTGCGTGAACTGTCCGTCACCGACAAAACGGTTGACAGCCTCACGGTCGGTCAGGTCAAGCATATCGCGGGTGACATACGTAGCTGTCCCCGGCATTTCATGTTCAAGCACATTGCGTAGCTCGGTGCCCAACTGGCCCGAAGAGCCTGTGACGAGTATCTTCATTTTAGCTATTTTCGTTTTCCACTGCAAAGTTAATGCTAAACCACGGATTTGACATCATTCACCGTAAATTTTTATTTATATAAGTTTGGCAGAATTGAATAATTGACTACTTTTGCATATTAAAAATCTTATTTCAACATTTTCATGAAAATCGAACATACCACGGCCCCGTCTTCCAAAGGAACGATAGATCTCTATACCATAACCAATGCAAAGGGAGCATCTGTCAAACTTTCGTCTGTAGGCGCAGGCATCGTCGAAGTTAAGGTTCCCGATGCCGAAGGCAATATCGACGACGTAGTTTTAGGTTATGCCGATCCGGCAGACTATTTTTACGACGGCCCTTGCGCCGGAAAGGTTCCTGGACGGTATGCCAATCGTATAGCCGAGGGGAAGTTCTCAATTGACGGCAAGGATTACACACTCGCCATCAACAACGGCCCTAACGCCCTCCATGGTGGACCGGAAGGATTTCAGAACCATCTGTGGAAGTCCGAGACAAAGGGTGACGACACAGTTGTATTCTCTCTTTACAGCCCTGACGGCGACGAGGGATATCCCGGAAATCTCACCGCAACAGCAGCTTATACCTGGACAGACGACAATCGTCTGATTTTAAAACTTTCGGCAAAAACAGATGCCGACACCATTGTCAACCTGACAAACCACGCATATTGGAATCTTGACGGCTTCAATGCCGGCTCAGCTATTGAACACGTACTGCAACTACAGTGTTCGAACTACCTTCCCACTGACAGCACTCTCATACCCACGGGCGAAATCTCACCTGTGGCAGGAACCCCTATGGACTTCACAAGCCCCAAGACTGTAGGCCGCGACATGAAGCAGGACTTCCCCGCTCTCGTATATGGCAAAGGATATGACAACTGCTGGATGATTGACAAATGGGTTCCGGGCACTCTCCACGAGGCCGCACGACTTGAAAGTGAAAAATCAGGCCGCGTCCTCACTGTGCTCACCACACAGCCAGCCGTACAAGTCTATGCAGGATGCTGGCTTGCCGGTTCTCCCCTAAACAAGGCAGGTCGTTCCTTCAACGACTACGACGGAATTGCCATAGAGTGTCAGCATACACCCGACGCTCCTCACCACTCCATTTTCCCGTCAACCCTTCTTCGCGCCGGTGAAACCATGAACGAAGAAATAGTGTTTGCATTCACAACAAAATAGATATCACGAACAATAACCCAAACAAATGAAACCAACTCTTTTTGTTCTTGCAGCCGGAATGGGCAGCCGTTATGGCGGTCTCAAGCAGCTCGATCCACTCGGCCCTAATGGCGAAACTATAATGGACTACTCTATCTACGATGCCATTAAGTCGGGATTCGGAAAGGTAGTTTTTGTTATCCGCAAGGATTTTGAACAGGATTTCCGCGAGAAAATTCTCTCTAAATACGAAGGTCATATACCTGTAGAGGTCGTTTTCCAGTCTATTGACAAACTTCCCGAAGGATACGCCTGTCCTGCTGACCGTACCAAACCCTGGGGTACGAACCACGCTGTGTTGATGGGTCGCGATGCAATCAAAGAGCCGTTCGCTGTCATCAATGCCGACGACTTCTACGGCCGTAACGCTTTCGAAGTTATGGCTGCCGAACTGAGCCGTCCGCGTGACCGCAAGGGCGATTACTGCATGGTTGGATTCCGCGTCGGCAACACCATGACCGAGAATGGTTCGGTTGCTCGCGGTGTCTGCACAACCAATGACAACAAAGAACTCACATCTGTAGTTGAGCGTACAGCCATCAGCTATAATGACAAAGGAGAAATCGTATTCACCGACGAAAACGGCGTAGAGCAGAAACTTGATCCAATGACTCCTGTATCGATGAACC
>CAZAZA010000022.1:0-36509 GCA_964489495.1 uncultured Bacteroides sp. | reverse complement strand
CCCAAAGGGGTCAGTCCCGCGTGCCCGAAGGGGTCAATCACACGCGCCTTTTCCACACGTCCCAAAGCGTTTTCGGGATGTTCTGCTTACAACTGAACTGCGCCACAGTCCCGTTGATTGTCACTCGTCCCATGATGGGGACAATACCGTTTTTCTCCTTGCTGCCGTTCACGTAGAACAGAACCTTGAATGTGCTTCTTGCCATACTCGTTTTTTGTTTGCAAAGTTATTACTCAACGAGTTAGACCTTGATATGCCAACCTGTGCCACAAGCTGCCAAATACAACACGGTGTGTTAAAAATCACCATTCGGCGGGTAATGATTTGGAGACCGTTCTTCTTCATAAATTCGCTTTCCTTTACGTTACCTCGATTTTTCGCCTGTCCTCATTTGTCTTCGCAAACGCCTTATTGACAGGCATTACGAAGACATTTGTCCCTTTTTATTCGTCTTTTCCAGAGATTTTGTAGTAACTTTGCATTACTATGGCTGATATAATCAACAACGACCCCCATATTGTCAGTGTCAAGGATTTCAGGATTGACGCTGACTATGCTGCTTGGTTCTCTGAAATCAAGCGGCGCTATCATTCAGCCCAAATCAAAGCGGCAGTCAAGGTCAATACGGAAAAGTTGGCGTTCAACTGGAGTGTAGGGCGCGACCTTGTAATACGTAAGGCGGAAGAAACATGGGGTAGTGGGGTTGTGGAGCAGCTTAGCTTTGATTTGCAGGAGGCTTTCCCTCTCGACCGAGGTTTTGGTACTACAAATCTTTGGGCTATGAAGAAATGGTATTTGTTCTTTTCTTCATCAGAGGCAACAGAAAAACTCCACCAACTTGGTGGAGAATTACAACGTGTAGACTCTCAAAGGATTATAAAACTGCATCAAGTCGGCGCAGAAATTGATTCAGACTTTCCTCAGGCCCTTGGTCTTGTGCCATGGCGTCACCAGGTGAACATCATAACCAAATGCAAGTCGGTTGATGAAGCTGTATTCTATTTGAAAGAGTGTATATTGAACGGATGGACTCGTCAGACGTTGGATAACTCGCTGAAAGCTAATCTATACAAGACCCACGGTAATGCTATTAGTAATTTCCCTCAATATCTGCCGGAGTCACAAAGCCGTATGGCTCAGGAAATCACAAAGGATAACTATGATTTCGGTTTCGTAACTGTTCCTGAAGACTATAAAGAGGAACAGCTTGAGGCGGCTTTGGAGCAGAATATAACACGGTTTCTTCTTGAGCTTGGCACTGGTTTCGCGTTTGTTGGCAGACAGAAAGAACTTATAGTGGGCAATCGTACTCGTAGAATTGACATGCTGTTCTATCATATCCGACTAAAAGCATACGTTGTTGTTGAGTTGAAGGTTAAGCCATTTGACCCAGAGTATGCCGGAAAACTAAATTACTATGTAAATGCCGTTGATGAACTGTTGAAAAGTCCCGATGACAATCCTACAATCGGTCTCCTGATATGTAGTGATAAGAACGAGACTGATGTGCGCTGGGCGTTCAAGGGAATTCAAACGCCAATGGGCGTCGCTTCTTATGATAATGTCAATATATCTTCGTCAAATCTGCTGCCCACAGCAGAAGAATTGCAAGCTCGTGTACGCCTAGTGGAAGAGGAAATGAAAAGAATTAAGGAACCAGGACGTCCGAATACCGAATTAATAGATTGAATTTCAAAATGCTGCTCATGCGGCAGTGGTTTCGTCGTGTTATCGTCTGGGACTTTGGGCTGCAAATTTAGCTGATATTTTACTAAATAAAATAGAAAATAGTTTAAAGTCGTTTCATTTCTTCTTCGGCTGCCGAGGAACCTTTATATTTGCTCTTGCGTGGCTGAAAGTTGTAAATAACATTCAGGGAGATAGATCGGCGGTCATAGCTTTGACGTTTGTCCACGAAAACACCGTATGTGTTCATAGTCCAGTCATTGTTTGTAGTGTTGAATATGTCGGTGGCAGACAGTTTGACGGACAGTGATTTGTTAAGAAATGTCTTACCGATCGATGCATCCATAGTAAACCATGAAGCGCTGAAACGGTTGGTGTGCATATCGCCTCGCGAGTTCCCGTTAAAATTGGCTGTAATTGTCCACTCATTTGGAAATGAAAAGGTATTGTTGAAATAATAAGAAAATATAGGCTTGTTGTAACGGTTGCTGTCAATCTGTAACCACTGCCTGTACATACCAACAGTAACATTCGGAGTCCACCGGCTCATAGGCTTGCTCCAAATGAGATATAGATTTAACGCCGATACATCAATATTGACCGGGTGCATGAGAAGTTGAAGTTTATTGGCGGGATATACTTGTTTGACAAAAGCGTAAGTATCGAATGCTCGGGTGTAATCAGCTTGACACATGAAACCTTTCCACATACCGAACAGCTGAATGTCATGCATTTTTTCATCACGTAGTCCGGGATTGCCACCCTCGATTTCATGCAGCCCTGTGTAACTGAGCGAACCGGTAAGCTGTGAATAGGGAGGCTTTACCGTCGCCATTTTATAATTGAGGCTTATTTGTGATTCCTCGTTAAACGAATAGCTGAGTGACAAGTCAGGAGTCAGCAGATGGTCTCGACGGCTGACATCTTCATCTCGTTCACTGTTAACTTTGAAGTCATAATCGACATACTCATATCTTGCACCAACCGAAAGGGAGAACTTACTGATCATACGTGACCAAGAAGCAAACAAAGCGGCGGAAGTTTGCTGGGCATCAGTAAGCGATGAGGGAATGTATTCACTGACAGAATTGTTCAGCATACGATAATCAAGAATGGTATGTGTATAACTGTCCTGTGTTCCGACAGTGAATTCTCCATTCCATAGTGGGAAATTCAGATATAGCTTCCCGGCCCAAAGGGTTGATGTCCGTTCGTCTGTTGAGTTGACGGCAGATAAGGACGATTCCGGATAAGTTGTTGCGACATCGTTTTTATTGTTCGACCGTCGGAAATCACCATCAAAATGAAGAAGATACTTTTCCGCGAATTTATTTTCATAGTAGAGTGATATGAGATGGCTGTGAGCTCCGATATGTTTGTCGATGACACGACTGATTGTCGGATTGTTGTTCAGCCATTCGGAACCGTAGTTGTTGAAATCTCCGCGCTCAGGATTATATCGGTAATATGCGCCAAGCGATTGCGAACCACAGAGATAATTAAAACCGCCTCTCATGACACCGACAATAGCAGGGAAAGAGCTATATTGGCTGCTTCCAACGACTGTTTCCTCCCCGTCATAGACGACCCGGTTGGTAGTCGAACCGTTTATAAGTGAATTATTTCGGTTTATACCTCCGTCTACAAATATTTCCCAGTCACTGACGCGATAGTTGACACTGATATAATCCATAGCGGACCACTTGCGGCTTCTGTTAAGTTGAAATTGGTCGGTAAGCGACAAACCATGCATGAAATTCCGTCGTGTCGTAATTTTAAGCACAGCTCCCGTTGTACTTTCGTATGCAGCTCCCGGAGCCATGAGCAATTCAACTTTTTTGACATTGGAAGAGAGCAACCGCTGTAGTTCCAACTCATCGCGCATCGGTCGACCGTCTATGTATATTTCGATATTGCTCTTGCCGATAACGCTGACTGAATTATCAGCCACCTTAATCATCGGTAACTGTGCAAGCACATCAAGAGCTGTGCCGAGTTCTGCAAGGTTTGTACCGGATATAGTGGAGACAAGGGTTGAGCCTACTAATTTTGTCACAGGTTGTCTGGCGGTAACGATTACCTCCTGAAGTTCGCGATTGAGGCTGTCTGTCATTTCCTGATTCTGTGCATAGCCGTTTTCGGCTATGAGAAAAACGGTCAGAATTGAAACTAAAAATTTGGTTTTCATGCTTTGCAATTTTTCCTGCAAAGCAAATTAAAATGCCTCAATCAGACCTCTTAATTTGTCTGACTTTTGTCTGACAAATTCTGACAATACACTAAATCAGCTGTTTAAGTGAAGTTCGTATGAGTCACCCCTATTGCAAACAATCTCCATATTAGACTTGGCAAGTGCGACCTTGGTGCGCCTTACAAGGGTATACAGTGATTCCTCGGCATTGCTTTTATTGTCCCAGAGTGCCTCGCACAAAGTTTTCTTATCAACTTTCATATTCGGCGCATCAAGAAGCATCCGGGTGAACTGACGCTGCATAGGGGTAAGTTTTATGCTATCAAGCGACGGAGCAGTGGGAAGAACAGTAAGTTCGGTTTCGGACTTATTTGATATTCTTTTTTTACCAACAAACATAACCGCCATTGAAAGGATAGAAAGTGATAACAGAATCCCCGGAAATGTCTGGTCAGAGGCAATGAATATTGAGGCCATGGAACAGTCTGCAAACCCCTGGACCTGTATTGCAAGTCCATCGTTTGCACGCTCCGGGACAAGTATAATGGAATCCGAGGCTATTTTGTCACCTATGAATTTTGGCGAAGTATTTTTTTTATCAACCAATGCAAGTGTGAAGTAAGCCTCATCTTTCAGAGAGGTGTTTCTGAAATTGACATCGGAAGCCTGATATATCATCGGCTTATGTGTGGTTTTGTACATTTGGCGTATGGCCGCAATGGTGTCGGGGCTTGTCCATAGTTCACAGTTCTCATTGGCTAACGCAAACATTGCATCATTAAGATCATCTGCGATGTTTTGTTTTGCCTTTGAATATGAGAAACAACAGGATATTACCGATGCTATCAAGAAAACCAAGGGGAGGATCTTCATAGGAATGGAGGATTATAAACTACGATAATATTAAGCCTAAAACTGTTTTTAAAGCTTGCGGATGTCCGACTCGAATGTTTCGCGGCTGATTGCGCAATTTTTCAGTTTGTTGCGGTAGGTATAGATGGTGTTTATTGAATAATTCAGCAGTTCGGCTATACGGCCGCTGTCATCTATGCCCATACGCATGAAGGCGAGAATGCGGAGGTCGGTGTTGAGGGTTGTCTTGTCACGCTGCACAATTTGCCTGTCGGGCTGGAGAAGCTTGTTTACCTTTTCTACAAAGTCCGGATAGATGTGAAGGAATGCGCTGTCGAAGACCTCGTAAAATTCTTTAGTCTGGTTTTCGATAAATTTTCCGGAATGGGTGAGTTGCAAAAGCTCATCGGCTTTTCCGGCTGAAATCTTGCGCTCGACGATACGGCTGAACTGGTTGAGTTTGTCCATATAGCTCGAACAAAGATTGAGAAACTGGTTGATGTAAACATCTTTCGTTCGGCTTGCCCGTTCGAGGTTGTCCCGCAAACGCTCGCTTGCTTTCGACTGGCGGTGATAAAGAATGAGAGCTACGGCAAGCGATACGACCATCACAACCATTGCAACGATGATGATTTTCATGCGTCGTCGCGATGTGTCGAGCTGAGACCGGTGAACGCTTTCGATCAACGGGAGTTCCATAGCGGTCTGGAGCATTCGTGTCTCGGCATGACATTTGACAGCATTCTGTAATGCTACCGAAAGATAGTCGTGGGCTCGCTCCACATCTCCATGGTCATACATCATTGCCCCAAGTTCCTGCAGCGATGTCACTTCGAGTGTGGCCGACCTCAGGTCGGAAAGTGCCGACAGTGCGAGATAATAGAGGTAATCGTCGTCATCGCCGCTTATACGCGCTATGTCGGACAGTATATGAGCGGCACGTGCATAAATATTGTTGTTTGATGGAAGTGAGTCGATAATCTGTTCGAGTACCTCCACTGCAACCGGATATTCACCCATATTGTAGAGTGATTCGCCTGCATTGAGCATATATTTCGGAGTGCTTTTGTCGAGATGTGACAGCAAGTGTCGCTGTGCCTCGTTGCTCTTGCGTTCGTAGTCTTGGCGAGTCTCAGGAAAAGTCACGTAGAAAGCGCCGATGTGGGAGTACATTTGCCGTCCCATGTCGTAATAGAGCGGTAGGAGCGATGAATCAAGCAACATTGTGTCAATCGATTCGTACTCGTTGATAGCTTCGGGGATGAATCCGCCAAGAGGAAGATGCGGAGCGCGCAGTAGAAGGAATCGGTCGGCATCTGTCATCCGTCCCTCGCTCCTGGCTTTCTCAAGGGCTCTGGTGTAGACTGAGATTGTAGAATCGTTGTTAAAAGAGGCATATGAACTGCCGAGTTGCTCCATGAGGTCGTAATTGTCGGGTTGGAGCAATAGTTCGCGACGAAGAGAGTCAATCTGTTCCTGACGTCGGGTGATATACCGGTCACGACCACGCAATTCATTGTCAAGCAGAAGCAATATTGCATCGGTCGACAGTCTTGGCTTGGTCAGCAGGGAGTCGATGTCGGCATAAGCCGGTATCACCCAAATCAATACGGATAAAATGGTTAATAGCAGTCGGCTCGTCATATGCTTACGGCTCAGAATTTGTTGATTGTGTGCCGTATGGCTGTCAGGTGTTCGAGAAGGGGTTTAAGAAGGTCCAGTTTCAGCATGTTGGCACCGTCACTTTTGGCTACAGTAGGATCATGGTGTGTTTCAATAAACAAACCGTCTGCGCCTACCGCGATTCCGGCACGTGCTATTGTCTCGATAAGTTCGGGGCGTCCTCCCGTTACACCGCAGCTTTGGTTTGGCTGCTGGAGTGAGTGGGTGCAGTCTAAAATGACAGGGCATCCGAAGCGCTGCATAACGGGCAGACCGCGATAGTCCACAACAAGGTCCTGGTATCCGAATGTGGTTCCGCGTTCGGTCACCGCAACATCATTGTTCCCGCAGTCGCGTACCTTTTGAACGGCATGCTCCATGGATTCCGGGGAGAGGAATTGCCCTTTTTTGATGTTAACGCCTTTGCCTGTCCGTGCGGCTGCTACAAGCAGATCGGTCTGTCGGCATAGAAAAGCCGGGATCTGTAGAACGTCAACATATTCGGCCGCCATGGCTGCCTCTTCCGGCAGATGTATGTCGGTTACGACAGGAATGCCGAATTCATCGCGCACTTTGCGTAATATTTTCAATGCTTCGATGTCGCCAATGCCTGTGAATGAGTCAATGCGTGATCGGTTGGCCTTACGGTATGACCCTTTGAATATATATGGAATATCGAGGTCCGTGGTTATGCGGACTATATGTTCGGCTATGTCGAGAGCCATTTTTTCGCCTTCGATGACACATGGGCCGGCCAGAAGGAAGAAATTTTCGTTATGTCTGATACAATTCATTATTTCAGTGTGTTTGATTAATATTTACTGCTCCGTTGATCGCGTGTGCTGCCATGACTCCGTAAAGTGCCGCTGTCTCGGTGCGAAGCCTTTCGTCGCCCAGACTGACAGGAATAAATCCGGCATCGAGCGCGGCATTGATTTCCGGTATTGAAAAATCGCCTTCGGGTCCGATTACAATCAGTGTCGGTTCTCCGGGACGGTATTCGTGCGTAAATAGAAGTCGTGGGATAGAACGGTCACAGTAGGCTATAAACCGGTTGAAGCCACTTTCAGGTCCGTACTGATTTATGAGGTCGCGCATGCGGGTCATTGGAACGATGTCAGGCATCGTGGCCTTGAGCGATTGTTTCATCGCCGACACAGCGATTTTTTCAAGACGTTCGGTCTTTATTTCACGGCGTTCGGAACGGTCGCAAAGAAGCGGAATGATGCGGTCGATACCTATCTCGACAAGTTTTTCGACAAGCCATTCCATCCGGTCTAGATGTTTGGTCGGCGCTACAGCCACGACTATGTCGGTTTTCCAAGTGCGAGGCGCAGCTTCGGAGCTGATTATTTCGAGCGTGCATCGCTTCGATGTCGTATCGGCTATACGGCAATTATAGCGCGTGCCCCGACCGTCTACACAAGTCACTTCGTCACCCACACCCATACGGAGCACACGGAGACAGTGAGACGCTTCTCCTTCAGGCATATTCAGGTCGTCAGGAAGCCCCGGCGCATAGAATTGTATCATAGGTCAGCGCTTTTCGATATTGATATAACCTGAAGCATCATCTCCGTCGATATCTGTGGCTGTGTCACGGCTGATATTTTCACGGTCATGCTTTTCATGGAATATAAGCCAGAAAAGAATGCTGACAACGAGTGCATATCCTGAGAAAATGAGCCAGGTGGAAGTCCAGTCACCCACAAGCACGCCGTTTTCCCATTTGCAGAAGTGGTTGACTACCGCACCTGCGAGCAGGGTGCCTATAGTCGCTCCGAGCCCGTTGGTCATGAGCATGAAGAGTCCCTGGGCCGATGCCTTGGTCGACGGGTCGCACTTCTGGTCGACAAACAATCCGCCACTGACATTGAAGAAGTCAAATGCCACCCCGTACACTATGCAGGACAGGAACAGGAGAATGACACCGGGGAATTGGGGAGAACCGATACCGAAAAATCCGAAGCGGAGCACCCAGGCAAACATCGCGATGAGCATTACAACCTTGATGCCGTAACGACGCAGGAAAAACGGTATCATGAGTATGCAGAGTGCTTCGCTTACCTGTGAGAGCGAAATCAGCAGGGTGGCATTGTTCGCTGCAAAACTATTGGCAATTTCAGCTACAGGACTACTTTTGAAACTTGTGAGGAACGGCCCGGCAAAACCGTTAGTTATCTGCAATGACATGCCGAGAAGCATCGAGAAGATGAAGAAAATGGCCATCGTTCGGCTCTTGAAGAGCGAGAAGGCGTTGAGTCCCAGCGACTCGGACAAAGACTGACGCGGTTTGTCCACGATTGGGCATTGCGGAAGAGTGAGGCAATATGCAAACAGCACTAAACTCATAATTCCTGACACTGCAAACTGCATGTAGGTGTACTGGAATTTGAAGTCGTCCGGGTCAAGTGTGAATCCGAATGAGCCGTCGTGCCATGTGGCGCAATTGACAAACCACATGGTTATGATGAATCCGACGGTGCCGAGCACACGGATGGGGGGGAAGTCGCGCACGGTGTCAAGCCCGTTGCGTTTGAGGATAGTGAAGGCGGTCGTGTTTGACAAGGCGAGTGTCGGCATATAGAATGCCACACTTATAGTGTAGACAGCTATAAAGAGTGTTTTGTCGGGCATTTCGGCCTGCATTCCGATCCAGCACAGGGCCAGCATGGCGAGTCCGGCTGCCAGATGGCATAATCCGAGCAGCCGCTGGGGCTGAATGAGTTTGTCGGCAATTATACCCATCAGTGTCGGCATAAAAATTGACACTATGCCTTGTATGGCATAAAACCATGATATTTCGGCTCCCATACCTGCCCGTCCGAGGTAGTTGCCCATACAAGTCAGATAGGCTCCCCAGACAGCAAATTCGAGGAAGTTCATTATTGCAAGTTTGCTCTTCACGGCTGACATGTTGAATAAAGTATTTATTTGTTTTCTTTTTTTCGTTTGAGTATCTCGCTCACACGGGCTGCCTGTTCGTAGTCCTCAATACTGATAAGGCGTTTAAGCTCACGCTCAAGTTCTTCAATGGCATAGTTCTCAAGCCGTGGCTCCGCATCCCGAGGCGTGTCTTCGTCAGCTGCCTCTGACTCGTTCCCTTCTTCTTCATTTTCGGTTTCCATAATGAAACCTGTACGGTTGACGATGTCGCGGGTTGTGAATATCGGTGTATGTGTGCGCATGGCTATGGCTATCGCGTCGGATGTACGTGAGTCTATCACGATCGTCCGTTCTCCGTCGGTGAATGTCAGTTCGGAAGAAAAAATGCCATCTTCAAACTTGTAGATGAACACCTCAGTGAGTTTGATACCGAAAGCATGGGCAAAACTGACAAACAAATCGTGGGTCATCGGGCGAGTGGGGGTGATGTTTTCCATCCTGAGGGCGATGGACTGGGCTTCGGCCGCTCCGATCACCACCGGTATGCGGAACGGACCGTCGGCTTGTGCCAATATCAGGGCATAGGCCCCGGTTTGAATCTGGCTGTACGACAGACCTAGCACCTGCAGGCGTACGCGGTCATCATCTTTAGGTTCCATAGTCGTTTGTAGTCAAGATTGTTTTTGTGTAAAGCCGAGAGGCCGGGTTATTATGCCGCTGCCGTAGCAAATGCTGTGAGAGCGGTCGTATATGGCTGCGAATTGTCCGGGGGCTATGCCCTGCACGTCGCGGTCACTTTCAATAAGGTATGATCCGTCGGGATGGCATGTCAGTGTGCCGTCTATAAATTCGGGTGTGTGGCGGTTTTTAAACGAGATTTCAGCCCGGTGACACGATGGTCCCCAGGGATCTCTCGTTATCCAGTGCATTGCATCGAGCGGGAGTTCGCGTCCATATTGTTTTGGACAGTCGTAACCATTGGACACGTATATTACGTTGTCATGGACGTTTTTGCGTACTACGTACCAGGGGCCTCCGCTTAAACCGAGGCCTTTTCGCTGTCCGATGGTATGAAACCAGTAACCACGGTGCTCGCCGAGTTTCTTCCCGGTCTCGATTTCGATTATCGGGCCGGGCTTCTCACCCAGATGACGGCGGATGAAATCGTTATAGTTGATGTTGCCGAGAAAGCAGATGCCCTGACTGTCGCGTCGGTAGGCATTGGGAAGCTGCAGATCGACTGCAATTTCACGAACACGCGACTTGGGGAGGTCGCCGATGGGGAACATAAGGTGGGACAACTGGCCATACTCAATTCGTGCGAGGAAGTCGGTCTGGTCTTTGACGGGGTCAACAGCTGTGCCGAGCCATACGAGCCCGTCGCGTTCGATGACAGTGGCGTAATGTCCGGTGGCCGTTTTGTCGAATTCGTGCCCCCAGCGCTGTTCGAAAAAGCCGAATTTAATCATCCGGTTGCACATGATGTCCGGATTTGGGGTCAGGCCCTCCCGAACGGTCCGGAGGGCATATTCCATCACATTGTCCCAATACTCCTGATGGAGTGACACCACGTCAAACGGAATCTTGAACCGCGCCGCAATGAAGCGGCACATCTCAATGTCCTCTTCGGCGGAACAGTCTCCCTCGTCTGTGTCAAGCCCTATGCGTATGTAGAAAAGGTGCAGGTCGTGACCTTGTTCCAACAGCCGGTACACAGCTACCGCGCTGTCGACCCCACCCGAAATCAAAACGGCGACTTTCATAGGGCTTAATAATCTTGAAGATCGAGCTGCTTCTCATCGCGATTTTGCCTTTCGAGCAGAAGAAGCGAGAAAACATAATCGAGTGATATCTTTCCCGGACCGGCAAGCAGTATGAAGCAATAAATTCCAATGAACATTATTGGCAGGTATCCCGGGTCGGTGCTGTCAATTCCGGCTATCGACACTTCTCCGAGCAAGTCGTGGATAATGTAGTATTCGGCGGCGACCATCGTGATGATCGGGGGAATGGTGGAGAGACGTGTCAGGAATCCCAGCATGATGCATATCGAGCATATGAATTCGACGGAAATCATTATTATCAGAGATGTCTCCGGGGCTATGCCGAGTACCGATGGAAAATCATAGCGCATGGTTTCGAAGTTGATAAGCTGGCGTATACCGAACTGCATAAACATGACTCCGACAAAGAGGCGTAGAAACAGGCGCGCCATATTGCTGTAGGTATAGCCGGTGACACGCAAGTAGAATTCTGCTATTGATTTTGCCAGTTTTGACATATCGTTGTGTGATAGGTTAGAGGTTTGTTATTTTTGGGTTCTCTCGTCAAGACGTGCGAGCACTTCCAGAATCTCGTCGATACCGTAATTCTTAGCGTGAATCTTGTGCTGACTGTCCAGAATGTAGAATGACGGGTAGGTTTTTATATGGTAGATCATGTCGGCATCGGGAGATGCTGTCACAGTCCATTTCTCAGGATACTTGGCAACAGCCTGTGCCCATTCTTCTGAGTAGTCATCCGGCGTAATGCATATTACCTTGACAACGCCCCGGTCGATGAGGCGGGAAGCCTGTATGTTGGCATCAAGCTGTACTCGTGCCATCCGGCAGTCGCTGCAGTCGGGGTCGCTGAAATAGAGAATTATCACTTGCGAGGAGTCGGAAGCAAGACTTCCGGGGTTGCCGAAGCGGTCGGTATAGGCCAGCTCAGGGGCTATCATACCCGGCTGGGTGGTTCCGAGAAGCTGCACCTGATGCTGATAACGAAGCTTGGAGGTCTTGTCAACGCGCTTGTTTGCCACGAGAGACCTTGCAAACGGCAGATATGCCTGTTCGCTGTAGTATTGGCAGGAGTCGCCTGTTAGCTGGGCTTCTGCCTCATCGACAACAAACAGTTGGTCTTCAGGTTGTTTCTCGATTTTTTTCATGAATTTGCCAATCGACTCATAAACGACATCTGCAGTTGCGTAAGGCATGAATGACAAATAATCAGCCAAAGCCTGACGCATTTTCGGCCGTGATGAGAAAGCCTTTTTCAAATCGCAGTGATCCCAAAAATGTGTTACGAGGTAATCGCACCTTTGGTTAAGCGTTTTGAGTGAGTCGGGAGGGGTGGGATATGGAAAGTAGGTGTCGGTATTCTGGGCGGATATATCGAACGACAGAGCGGCCAGAACTGACATCAGGACAGAAAATATCAGATTTCGGTTGATCATCGTGTATAAATGAATATTATCGTTTGGTAGCTACAAAGGTAGTCGATTTCGGCGAAAACACCAAAAATAGTTGACAAACCGCAAAAATCATCAAATAAGCCACGAATATCAGGTCATTGAAATCAGTCGATAGAATTCTGCGCGTGTATCAGACTCTCGGAATCGACCGGTCATGTAGGCCACCTGCATGTCGCCGTTGTTTTTGACTCCGCGCATCGATTTGCATAAGTGTTTACCTTTCATCACTATGGCCATGCCTTCGACTTTATTGTCAAGAGCCTCGGTCAGCATCTCAACGATGTCGCGTGCCAGGCGTTCCTGAAGTTGGAGCCGTGCGGCGCAATAGCCCACAACCCGGGCTATTTTTGATATGCCGAGAATACGGCCGTCGGAACTTGGAATGTAGGCGAAGTAATATTTGCCGAAGAAAGGCAGCATGTGGTGCTCGCACATGGAATAGAAATCCCCGCTGTCAAATATTATTTCCGACATGCCGTTTTCGTTTTCGAATGTAGTGACCGCCGGCTTTGATTCCGGGTCATACCCGCGGAAAATCTCACGCCACATGCGCAAGATGCGGTCCGGTGTCTCGGCCAGTCCCGGGCGTGACGGGTCTTCGCCTATATATCGTATCAGAAGCCGTAAAGCTTCGCGAGCATCATCCTCGCTTACCTGATGTTTAGAGTCTTGTGAGTTTGTAACGACAGCTTCCATTTTGGATTGGTTTTAATGTATGATATACATTCAGCAGTGTTGGCGGAATTGAATTCGGCATTATTGCGGTCGCATGGCTGAAGGCGGTATTCGCCGGCCTCCATGTTGTCGTAAGGCGACATGTCCTGACCGTGGAAGACCACTTTAAGCTCGTCAATATGAGTGAGACACACCGAAGGACCATCTTTAGGCGAGCATGTGACCCAGTCGACCGTAGACGGTAGGGGGTGGGTCCCGTTTGTCTCGACCTGCACATACTTGCCGGCAGTGTGCAGGCGGTCGACAAGACTCCCGGTCAGCTGGAGCGATGGTTCTCCTCCTGTAATCACCACATGGGAGGCCGGATATGCGCAAACCGCTTCGACAATCTGCTCTTCCGACATCTCTTCAAAGTTTGAATGGTCGGTGTCGCAGAAGTCGCACCGAAGGTTGCAGCCCGAGAAGCGTATGAATACTGCAGCTGTTCCGGTGTAGTGTCCTTCGCCCTGCAACGAATAAAATATCTCGTTAATCTTCATCTTCGACATAAGTGGCTGTATTGCCTTCAGATTCCTGTACCTGAGCCTTGTAGCACTGAGGTATCTGTTCGGTAATCCATCGGGCTATGTTTTCGGCAGTGGGATTGAAAGGCAACACGTCGTTGAAGTTAGCGTGGTCAAGAAGACCGTGAATTGTTTCCTTTATATGGGTAAAGTCGCATACCATGCCGTCGGCATTGAGTTTCGGCGACTTACAGTAGACGGTTATTATCCAGTTATGTCCATGGAGCTGTTCGCATTTGCTTTCGTATGAAAGCTTGAGGCGGTGCGCTCCGGCTATCTCTAATCTTTTTGAAACGTAGTACATGATTGTCAGTATTGCAAATAAATAAACGGCACCAGGTCGGCTGAGCGGAACTGAATGCATAGAAGTAGTACTGCAGCCAGTATTATTGCCTGTACGACGAGTCCGAGCCGCCCGAATCTGTCGCGTGCGGCAGCCGACCACGCCGAGGGCAGAAAGTGAAAAATCAGTGCTCCGGCAAGAAGAACGATAATCAAAAGGTATCCTTCGGCAAATTGACCGGCAACATTCAGGTGGAAGTTGTTGACTATCGAGTCGGCCATCGCTCCGACATGCTCCATTGACCGGCTGCGGAAGAACATGAAACCGAAAGCAATCAGGTTGAATGTTATGAAGATGTTTATTGCCCGTCGCCAGGTCGTGCCTTCGCCGAATGCCGCTATACGCGGGAATCGATTCTTGAGGTCTTTGTGAAGCACGAGTAACAGGCCGTTCCATGCTCCCCATATGACATACATCCACGAGGCTCCGTGCCATAGGCCTCCTATCACCATTGTTGCCATCTGGTTGGCGCGGGCGCGATTACGTCCTTTGCGGTTTCCGCCAAGCGGTATGTAGATATAGTCGCGAAGCCATGTCGAAAGGGATATGTGCCAGCGATGCCAGAATTCTGTCGGACTTTGAGCCTTGAAAGGCGCGTTAAAGTTGTCGAAAAATCTGAATCCAAGCAGCAAGGCTATACCTATAGCCATATCGCTGTATCCCGAGAAATCACAGTAAAGCTGTACTGTGAAACCATAAACAGCCATCATATTCTCAAAGCCGCTATAGAGTGCAGGGTTGTCGAACACGCGGTCGACAAAATTCTGACTAAGGTAGTCGGCTACGATTACTTTCTTCACGAGACCGCACATAATCAGGAATATACCTTCGCTTACCTGAGCTCGGGATGCTACTGATTGGGTTTCTATCTGAGGTAGAAAGTCGCGTGCACGTACCACGGGGCCTGCCAAAAGGGGAGGAAAGAATGTGAGATAGAATGTATAGGCCATGAAGTTGGTACACGGCTTGATTTGACCGCGGTAGATGTCGACCATGTAGCTTATCGACCTGAATGTGAAGAAGCTGATACCGGCCGGCAGGATTATGTCGAGAGGTTCGAAGTCTTTCGACGTTATATTGGCAAATGTCTCATACAGTAGATTGAAGTATTTGAACCAGACGAGCATGCCGACGTTTATAACCACATTAAGTGCTATAAGCCACTTTTGTCCGGAGCCTCCCTGCCTGAATCGGCCCATCAGCCCTCCGAGAACATAGTCCATCACGCAGACACCAAGAAGTATGAAACAGTATTCTGCCGACGATTTGTAATAGAAATAGAGCGAAAATGCTATGACAAAAAGCATTTTGAATCTGTGATGCCGCTCAAGCAGACGGTAGATGACAAGAAATCCGGCAAACAGAAACAGGAATAGCCCGGTGTTGAACAACAGCGGGTTCGATTCGTCATATTTTAGTATTTCAATCAGTTTGTCCATTATTGCCCTGAAGTTAACGATGAAATTAGAGCATCATGCAGAAGTTTGCCTTGCAGACGGTAGCCTGCGCCGCTTAGATGAATGTGGTCTTTGCTGAATAAGCCGTTTTTTACCCATTTGTCGGTCGAGCCTGCTCCGCCGGCAACTTCATAAAAATCGTATACCGGTATGCCGCGATCACGTCCTAACGTCATTATGGCTTCCCGAGCGCGTGCCACATTGGTGTTGACGGTAAATGTAGACGAAACGGCAGTCTTTCGCCTTTTTCCGCGTCGTCTGTAGGTCCGAAGCCGCCGGTGACATTCCTGCGGTGTGACCAGAAGCAGATTTGCCGAAGGGCTGTTTTCGAGAATAGAGTCAATCAGTTTGATAATCTGGGATTTCAGTGCCGTGGCCGAAAAGTTCCCACCGAAAGCTTCGTTTGTGCCAAGAGAGAAAATGACCAGGTCGGGACGAAGACAGGCTATCCCTTCGGAAAAATCATTGATATTATTGTAATTGTAATATGTCGCTCCATTGTGGCCAATTACATTGTAAAATAGTCCGGGTCGATCGGCTGATAGAAATGCACCGTATAGCCTGACACGTCTGAGCGACAGAATCGAAATACGGGCTGTAGTGACCGACCGAAAGAGCCTTATTCTTATTCCATTTCCTTCATCGCAACTTTCGGTTTCGAATTGGATAGGCGACCCGTCAACATCTGTGACTCCGGTTATGTCAGGATCGCCGCTGACATATAAGGTGACAGTGGAAAACGGATTCCAGTCCTGTTTGTCATTAGTGCCTACTTCGATATATCCTGCTGGAGCGTCGGCCGTCAGCGCACATCCGGTAAATCCAAGTATGTCGTTGCGAGTCGGTTTCATGAATTTTTCGGCATTCCAGCGAATGTCGGACCTGAAAATATAGTTTGATGGCTCGTTTGTGCCTCCAAGACGTAAAGGTGTGATAAGTCCGCGCCCGGCATTGCCGAAATCAAATTGCAGCTGAGTGCGAACAGCGTCAGTGGCAATGTCTGCCTGAAGATGGCTGTCGCCAATGTGGAGAATGCTGAAAGTCCGATGTGCTTTGTTCTCCGTGTCCCATACCGGCCACTGTGAGCCATTCATTTCTATGTCGGTCTGACGTATGAAAGAAGGAATACAGACAGGATCCTCGCCGCCATAATCCGTCACTCCCTCCAGCCGTAGCTCGAAAGAGTCATCGGTAAAGGTTGAGTCGGGGAGCATCTGAGCCTCGACACCGGGAAATAGCAGGATGAATGCCACAGCTGTCAATATTTCGGTCAGTCGTCTCATTTATCAATCATCTGCCGAAGGGCGCGTGAAAGCTGCGAGGCGAGTTCGGCTCCGCCTTTGTGGGTGAGGTGTACGTAATCTTTGTTGGCAAGTCCGGTTTTTGACCAGTTGACTATCGCGTTTTCACCACCCATAGCGTTCTGGGTGTCCCAGAAAAGCACGCCGGCTTTTCTGGCGGCAGTACGTTGTGCTTCGATCATTGCGGGAATGGTGGACATCGACTTTACACTGCCGTCGCGTTTTTCGCCTCGGTCTCCGATTCCCATTACAAGTATTCTTGACGAAGGATAACATTCACGCAGGTGAGCGATTACCCCTATCATGTTGGAAGTGAAACGACTGTAATCCTTTTGCTTTGGCGAGAGCACGTTAATGCCGAATTCAAGGATTATCAGGTCGTAATTAATCCAACGCGACATCTGTTGGCACAGTTCGGACGGTATTTTTGCAAGCGAGTAGCCGGGAATGCCTCGAGATGACATGCAGTCAACGGCAATGCCGCGTCCCGTTCCGTCGAGCCACACGCCTAGGGCCACCAGCGACGGATCGGTAGCCGCGACAGAAAATTCGGTAGTAACGCTATCAAGAGTTATAGCCTGTACATCAGGCGAGCCCTGCACCTTATGGTCGGTCCATTCATTCACGGCCCTGGTGCGTATAGTAGTGGCATTGGGAGCGATGAAGAGAAACTGCGATTTGTCCCATTTTCCTGTATGGGCGAGCCGTTTCGTACCTTTATAGGTCGCTGTCGCATTTCCCTGAGGTTGTGCGTATTGCTCCGACAATCCCATGTATTGTTCTTTGCCTCGTTTTGTGGCGGTATAACATTTCCATCCCTTGCCGCTTTGCTTTACAGACTGACGGAATCCCGGAAAATCGGAATGCATGTTCATATAACCTACTCCGCTGCCGCCATAGGCTTCCTGAAGCAGGTCGCGCAGGTCTTGTGTCATAATATCGCCTTCGATGTAACTGTCACCGACTACGGCGATACGTGCCGTACGGCCTGATGCCAGAGAGGCTTTAATATTATCAAGCCCGTTCTGAGCCTGAGAATAGTCTTCTATCACGGTGAGGTCGCCGATACGGTTTGGCTTGGGCGGAAGAGGCTCTGTTATTGTGTCGGATGGGTTTCCGGTATTTGTTCCGGATGTTGTGTCGGATATTATTGGCTCTTCTTCCCAGTTGATCTCGGCTGTCAGATCGGCGCTGTCGGAAGCTGTTGAGTCAGACCGGACAAGATCGGATACGAGGTTGAAATCCTTGATTTTTCCGTTAGTACAGCTTTCCCATGGCACTGCGCTCAGGCATGCTATTATGGTTATGGCGATTATCAATAACAGAGGCGCGTGACCGCGCGGATTTTCTTCTTGATTGTTCATATCTTTTGACAAGATGTTTCTGTGAGACATTCGAGCAGCGTCTTTCCCTTCAGGGTCGTCTCGCGCCATTCAGATTCGGGGAGGCTGGACGGAGTGAGTCCGCCTCCGACAAAAATATTATAGTCAAAGCCTTCGGGTGTCTGACGCACGCGCGCGCAGCGCAGAATCACGTAGCTCAGGGTGCGCTGTCCGGCAAGACCGACCGCTATGTATCCTCCATAATATCCTCGTTTGTGCTTTTCGATTGCCGCTATTCTTTTCATAGCGTGGTCACGCGGGTATCCTGCAAGTGCTGGCGTTGGGCTCAGTTTGTCGAGAAGCGAAAGGCAGTCATCAGTTGATTCGGCGGCAATGGGTGTATGGAGGTGGACCACCGGACCGAATCTGAGTGTTCCACGTGCGCCGACAGCAGGACGTAATCCGTTGCTGTGTAGGCATTGATATATAAAGTCGACTACCAATGAGTGTTCCTCGATGTTCTTGTTATCCCATTCGTCAGACTCGTCAATGGAATATGGACGGGTGCCGGCCAAAGCGCAGGTCAGAAGACACGACTCTCCGGGACGATTGTCGATGAGTAGTTCCGGTGACGCCCCGAACCAAAGTGTGCCGTCATTTTGGGCGAATATGAATCGGAATGTATCCGGAAATTTTGAAAAATAATGTGTTATGGCTTCAGAAAGCGGCATTTCGGAGTGTCCGGCAATCACTCGCGAATAGACTGTCTTGCCACCATTGGCTTTAAGCGATGTGAGTTCGTTTTCGAGACCGTCGATATATGCGTTTTTTGTCGTCGAACGCTCATAGAACGGTTGTCGGCTGTCGGAATGATCGAATGTCGAAACGTGACAATTGTCCGACAATGTGAGTCTTGACTCACCGGGGGCTGCGTATGCCACAAGCCCTTGGTGAGTCTTCAGTGTCGAAATAATAAGCTCAATGCTCTCTGACTCAATATCCAAGTCTTTAGTCATATGTTTACGGCTTCCGCCGCTATGAGTTCAAAAGGTAGGGCATCGGTGACCGTGACCCGGATATATTCCCCGGGTTTCATCTCACGGGATTTCTCAACCAACACTTCGGGATCGACTTCCGGGGAATCAAATTCCGAACGCCCGATATAATAATCTTCTTCCTCACGGTCGATGACCACTTCGAGAGTCTGTCCGATTTTTGACTTGTTGTGGTCATAAGCGATCTCCTGCTGTATATCAAGCAGCGTATCGAGTCGCTGCTGCTTTACATCTTGAGGTACGTCATCCTGAAGATTCAAAGCGGCATAGGTTCCTTCCTCCTCGCAGTAGGCGAATGCCCCGAGACGTTCGAAACGCTGTTCCTTGACAAAATCGACAAGTCTGTTGAAATCTTCGTCAGTCTCACCCGGAAATCCTACCATCATCGTCGTTCGGATGTGAATCCCGGGAACGCGCTTGCGTATTTCGTCAAGAAGTCGGCGTGTTGACTCGATGTCAATATGACGACGCATGGCAGTAAGCATGTTGTCGGAGGCGTGCTGCAGGGCTATGTCAAGGTACCGGCAGACATTAGGACGGGTTGCCATGACATCGAGCAGATCGAGCGGGAAGCCGGCCGGATAAGCATAGTGAAGCCGTATGCGGCGTATCCCGTCGATGTCGGCAAGGCGGTCAACCAATTCTGCGAGCGGCGAACGTTCCCCGTTTTCATGAGGAATATCCGTCCCATATGCCGACAGGTCCTGGGCGATTACGTTAAACTCACTCACTCCTCGCCCTACGAGCTTTTTTACCTCATTAACGATGTCGTCGGTAGTTCGAGAATGATGTCTGCCTGTTATGAGCGGAATTGCACAGAATGCACAGAAACGGTTGCAACCCTCCGATATTTTCAGGTAGGCATGATGCGACGGAGTGGTTATCACGCGGTTGTATGGGGTGGATCCGGGGGTACCGTGACCGAGGTCGGCAGCTATCGAGTCCCAGTCAAATTTACCGTACCATCTGTCGACTTCAGGTATCTGGGTCGGCAGTTCGTCGCGGTATCGTTCAGAAAGGCATCCCATGACAATGAGCTTTCCGATTTTACCTGCGGCTCTCAATTGTCCCCATTCGAGAATGGTGTTGACCGACTCCTCCTTTGCATCGCCGATGAATCCGCAGGTGTTGATTACGACAGTCTCCGGATAGGGGCGGTCGGCGGTTGTATGCTCGAAGGTAACGGCGAAGCCGGCGTCAGAGAGTCTGCCCATGAGCCGTTCGGAGTCTACAAGGTTTTTTGAGCATCCGAGCGAGACTATGTTCACGCTGTTACGTTTCATTACTTGCCGAAGAGCGAGCGCACGAACTCGCGCTTGTGAAACACCTGAAGGTCGTCAATGCCTTCTCCGAGTCCGATATATTTGACGGGTATCTTGAACTGGTCGCTTATACCGATAACCACACCACCTTTTGCTGTACCGTCGAGTTTGGTGACAGCAAGGGCGTTGACCTGTGTGGCGGCTACAAACTGGCGAGCCTGTTCGAAAGCGTTTTGTCCGGTTGAGCCGTCAAGTACGAGAAGTACTTCGTGAGGAGCGCCGGGTACGATACGTTGCATGACGTTGCGTATCTTTGTCAGCTCGTCCATCAGACCTTTTTTGTTGTGCAGACGTCCTGCTGTGTCAATGATAACAACGTCGGCGCCTTTGGCTTTGGCACTCTGGAGAGTGTCGAATGCAACAGCTGCCGGATCGGCTCCCTGGTTTTGCTTGACAACGGGAACGCCGGCACGTTCGCCCCAGATGCACAGCTGTTCGGTGGCCGCCGCCCTGAAAGTATCGGCTGCGCCAAGCACAACGCTGTTCCCGGCACGTTTAAACTGAGAGGCAAGTTTACCGATGGTTGTGGTTTTACCTACTCCGTTGACACCCACTACCATGATTACGTAGGGCAACTCGCCTGACCGGTCGATTTTGAAATCCTCGTTGTCGGAGTCGTTGTCGCTGCCTACAAGCATGTCGGATATTTCTTCGCATAACATGTCGTTGAGTTCGTCGGCTCCGGTATATTTGTCACGGGCTACGCGCTCCTTTATTCTGTCGATGATCTTGAGCGTGGTGTCGATACCCACGTCGGAGGTGATGAAGATTTCCTCGAGTTCGTCGAGAAAGTCATCGTCTATGGTCGACTTGCCCACAAAGGCACGCTTGATCTTATCGAGAAGACCGCTTTTGGTGCGCTCCAGACCACGGTCAAGCGTTTCTTTTTTCTTTTTGGAGAAGAAGTCAAATAAACCCATTGTCTTTTTAGTTTGATATAGGAGTACAAAGTTACAAACTTTTTCCTTACATTTGCACCTTGTACAGGAACAAAACAGCTATTTAATCATTATGTGCCGGCTTCTGAAATGGTTGATCGTGATCTGTGTCGCAAACGCGGCATTGACAGGCTGTATATACGATTACCCGCCGGAGGACTGCATCGTCAATCGTGATTTGCTTTTAACGGTGAGGATGCCGCCGGACTGGACAGATTACTATGTGGAGTCGTCGCGGGGCGCCGAACCTCGCGCCATGGACTGCCGGCTTATGGTAAGCGGAGCTAAAGGCATAGTAACCGACACGGTTGTTCGGTTGTATGCCGATGGCATATCGGTGGATTTCGGACGATTGCCTGTCTCGGGCCTTTCGGTAAAGGCTTGGGTGTCGGCTGCAGGTGCCTATGTCGTCGATCCGGACTGGAACGTGTCGCTTTCTGACTCGTTACGTGCTGTAATGTCGCACAAAAAAGAAGCCTGGACGGCGGCGGTGGATTTGCATGGCGATGTCTCGGAATTGTATCTTGTCCACGCCACTTCGTCTATTGTCATTGTAACCAATGATCTGTCAGCGTTCACTGACACCGGACACACCCTGAAAGTATCGATTATATATCCCGATTTTCAGCCGTCGGTGTTCAGTGTGACGCGTAACGAAGCGTTTGATTCGGAGTTGTGGCCTCCTGTGATATCTGCAATCGAAACAGGAAGCGGAAGCTTGCAGACGATAGGGCGCGACTTTTTCTTCATCAACGATGCGTCGCGACGCATCCGATTCAGGGTAGAGGTTTCAAATCAGAATGGAGAGACGTTGTCGAGGTCGCCGGTTCTCGATGTCGAAGTGGAGAGAGGCCGGCGCACTATAGTTACGGGTCCGTTTCTCACGTGGCGTGAACATCCGGGTGTGTCAGTATCGCCTGACTTTTCGGGTGAGTTCAACTATGAAATCCTCAATTAGAACAGCAGGGCGATGCGGTATGTGGCAAAAGCTACGAGCCACGCCACAGCAGTGTTATACAAAGCGCTGAATACACCGTAACGCCATGATCCGGTTTCTCGGACAATGGAAACGAGTGTGGCCATACAGGGACAGTAGAGCAATATGAACACGAGAAAACTCAATGCGGAAGCAGGAGTGAAGTCCGGTTTTCCGGTCAATGGAGAAGGTGCCGTCAGGCGTGTGCCGAGAGTGTTGTCGCTGGCTTCCTCGTCTCCGGTGTACAATACGCCGAGTGTCGATACGACAATTTCTTTGGCCGGTATTCCGGCTATGGCAGCCACTGTTGCACGCCAATGGAAGCCGATTGGCTGCATCACGGGGTTTACAGCCTTACCTATCATTTCGAGATATGAGTCGCGGGTGTGGTCGATAGCCGAATCGTCTGAAGGTGTTTCGACGAGAGTACCGTCGGGATTGATGGCTGTAGAGTCTTGCTCGTGAAGTGGGAAATAATTCAGGGCCCATACAATTATGCTCGCCACCAAAATTATACCTCCCATTTTTTTCAGATATTGTTCGCCTTTTCCCCACATGTGCCTCAACGAAGCTTTCATTGTAGGCACGCGGTATGGTGGCAGTTCCATTACAAACGGAGTCTCGTCTTTACCGAACCAGAAACGGCGCAGCAAGCGGGCCGTCATTACTGCGACCAATACGCCGCACAAGTAGAGGCAGCAAAATACGAGCGCGGCATGGGCACTGAAAAAAGTCCCGATTAGAAGCACGTATACCGGCAGTCGTGCCGAACACGACATAAATGGATTGATAAGAATGGTGATTATACGGCTCGAATTGCTTTCGATGGCCCTGGATGCCATGACAGCAGGCACGTTGCACCCGAATCCCATGACAAGTGGTATGAACGATTTGCCGTGAAGACCGATTTTATGCATCATTTTATCCATTATGAATGCAGCGCGGGCCATATAACCCGAGTCTTCCATAAACGATATGCAGAAATACAGTATAAGGATATTAGGCAGGAACACGATCACACCACCGACTCCACCTAAAATGCCGTCAGCCACGAGATCTTTGACAGGCCCTTCAGGCATGCTCTTTTCGCATAGTTCCGACAGCCAGGAGACGCCGCTCTCGATCCAGTCCATCGGGAACGACCCGATGTAGAAGGTAAGCCAGAATGTAAGAAGCATCACTGTAAGGAAAATAGGGAATCCGAGTACGCGGTTTGTTACGATTTTGTCGATGAAATATGTGCTGTCGCGCTCGTCGCCTTCGCCTCGCGTCAGGGTTTCGGCAAGCGCACCTGCAATAAAGCCATACTTCTCGTCGGCGATCGCCGACGATATATCCTCGTTCCTAACGGCCTCGATTGATTTCAACGCCGCATCGCGCACAGCAAATATCTTTTCGCGTTCGGGGTTGTCGTCAAACATGGCTTCAACTTCGCGGTCGCCTTCGAGAAGCTTGATAGCCAGATAGCGTCCGGCAAATTTGGGCTTTATGAATTTGTTGGCACGGATAGCTTCACGAAGTTTGTCGAGAGCTTTCTCAATATCGTGCCCGAGATTGACATGCACGTGCCGGACGGCCTCGTTTTTACATTCGTATACATCGATAACCGTGTCGAACAGCTTGTTGACTCCACGGCCGCTACGGCTTACTGTGGGAATTATAGGCACGCCGATCATTTCGCCAAGTAATCCGTAGTCGAGTTTGTCGCCCGAAGCTTCAAGCTCGTCATACATGTTCAGAGCTATCACCATCGAGCGGTTCATGTCAATTAGCTCGGTGGTCAGATAAAGGTTGCGTTCGAGGTTTGACGCGACCACGACATTTATTATAACGTCGGGCGTGTTTTCGGCAAGATAACGACGAACGTAAAGCTCTTCAGGCGAATATGATGCGAGAGAGTAAGTACCGGGTAAGTCGACTATATTGAATGTGTATCCACCATATTGGAAAGAGCCGGTTTTTGCATCTACCGTCACGCCGCTGTAGTTGCCGACGTGTTCGCGTGCGCCGGAGGCTATGTTGAAAAGCGAGGTTTTGCCGCAGTTGGGGTTTCCGATGAGGGCTACGTTTATGGTATGGCTCTGCTCTGTGAAATTAGTACGTGTTTTTGGCGATGAGGAACCGATGAGTTCATCTCGGTTTGCGTTGGCGCGCGATATGCCAGCATTGTGTTCGCCGGTGATATTGTCAGGAATAACTTCTACAAGTTCGGCCTCGCTTCGCCGCAATGACACTTCGTAGTCGAGTATTTTGTATTTGACGGGATCGCGCATAGGTGCCGACATCATTACCTCTACGCGGTGTCCGCGAACAAAACCCATTTCCATCATGCGTTTGTGAAACGCTCCATGGCCAAGGGTTTTCACTATTACTCCGGATTGTCCGGGTTTGAGTTCGCTCAGTCTCATAAATAAACTTCAGCCTATAAATTCGGCTGCAAAGTTCGTGTTTTATCGCGAGACTGCAAAGTATTCGCTGCTCTTTTTTAGAATGATTTTAAATAAGGACTAATCGAAGGTTTCGGGTGCGACGGTGAGTTCGGTTATTGCTTCGCGGGGTATGATGATTGGTGTTGATGTCTTTTCCTTTTGTATTACAATGTATTTCCCAACAGCTGTCGCATTTTTAAGACCGGAGGGTGTAGACTGGGTGACATCGTCGTCGGTTGTTACTGTTACTTGGCCATCTGTTATATTTACCGATATGGTGGAGAATATGATACCGTCGCTGAGATGTTCCAACAGTCGGTTCCATAGAAGCAGGGCTATCATCGGACGCATTACAGCCGCGAGCATTATTGCCGCGAGGGTTATGCGTATGTCTGCAAATCCGACGGCAATAATGGCTAAGGCAAACGCCGCGCATAATAATGCGCGGCGTCGTATTAGCCATAACATCCACACCCGCTGATAGTCGGATGCGGGTATCTTGAATTTTTGTGTGGCGAGGTTTTTTATTCTCATCAGTCCAGACTGTGAATTACCAGACCCGAGCGTAGTTTAGGCTCGAACCAGGTGGTCTTGGGCGGCATAATGTTGCCTGTGTCGGCAATTGCCATAAGCTGGTCCATCGAAACGGGATACAGGGCCAGGGCCATAGCCATTTCACCGGAGTCGACACGCTGCTTCAGCTCGCCGAGCCCACGGATACCGCCGACGAAGTCGATGCGTTTGTCCGACCGCAAGTCGGTGATGCCGAGTATGTCGCGGAGGATTAGGTCGCTCGATACGGTCACGTCGAGCACTCCTATAGGATCGTTGTCATTATAAGTTCCCTCTTTTGCAGTGAGCGAATACCAATGTCCGTCGAGATATAACGAGAAGTTGTGGAGGGTGGCAGGACGGTATGTTTCAGCGCCTTTGTCCTCTATGTCGAAATTAGCGGAAAGACGGTCAAGAAATTCAGATGGTGTCAGTCCGTTCAGGTCCTTGACCACACGGTTGTAGTCAATTATTCTGAGATGGGATGCCGGGAAAGCCACTGCAAGGAAATAGTTGTACTCCTCATCGCCCGTATGATTGGGGTTCGATAAGGCTTTTTCATGGCCGACAAGTGCAGCTGCTGCGGTGCGGTGGTGCCCGTCGGCGATATATAGAGCCGGCATCGAGGCGAATTCCGCCGTAATAAGATCGATGGTGGGCTGGTCGTCAATAACCCAGAAGTGATGCCCGAAGCCGTCATCCGAGGTAAAGTCGTATTCCGGCTCTGTGGCACTCACTCGTTCGATTACCTGCTGGAGTGCAGGGGTGTCGTGAAATGCGAAAAACACAGGCTCGATGTTGGCGTTGTTGATACGCACGTGCTTCATGCGGTCTTCCTCTTTGTCGCGTCGGGTGAGTTCGTGTTTCTTAATAACCTGGTTCATATAGTCATTGACGCTGGCTGCTACCACTATGCCGTATTGAGTGCGGCCATCCATTGTCTGCGCATAGATGTAATAGTGGTCACGGTCGTCCTGTACGAGCCATCCACGGTCTCTGAAAGCGTTGAAGTTTTCGACTGCCTTGTCATAGACGCGTTCGTCGTGTTCGTCGGTCCCGGGTTCGAAATCGATTTCCGGCTTGATGATGTGGTAGAGTGATTTGGGATTTCCGTCTGCTTCCGAGCGGGCTTCCTCGCTGTTGAGCACGTCATAGGGGCGTGAGGCTACTTCTGTGACGAACTGGCGCGGCGGTCTGATGCCGCGAAATGGTTTGATTTTGGCCATGATAGTTAGGTTTCAAGGGTTTTTATAAAATCGACTTCCGGAGACACCGGAGTGCCCGACTGCTCCGGAAGTCGTGTATCAGTGATTACCGCTCTATAGTCTGTCTGCGGTCGGGGCCGACGCTGACAATCGCAATAGGAGTGGCAAGTTCTTTTTCAAGGAATGCGATATAGTCGTTGAACTCTTTCGGGAACTGGGCTTCGGAGGTGAGCGACGACATCGGAGTCTTCCATCCGGGCAGTTCGACATATACGGGCTTCACCCGGCTGTCATCCACAGTGTACGGGAAGTCAGTCACTCGCTGACCGTCGATCTCATAGGCTACGCAAGCCTTTATGGTGTCGAATCCGTCAAGCACGTCGCTCTTCATCATTATTAGTTTGGTGACGCCGTTGAGCATTATGGCATATCGCAATGCCACAAGATCAATCCACCCGCAGCGGCGTTCGCGACCGGTGACTGCGCCGTATTCGTGACCGAGGTCGCGGATGAGTTTGCCGGTTTCGTCAAACAACTCGGTGGGGAACGGACCCGAACCTACACGTGTGCAATAAGCCTTGAAAATGCCGTACACATCACCTATATGACGTGGCGCCACTCCAAGACCTGTGCAGGCACCGGCTGTGATAGTGTTGGAAGAGGTCACGAAGGGGTAGGAACCGAAGTCAACATCAAGCATAGTGCCCTGGGCTCCCTCGCATAGAACGCGTTTGCCTTCGGCAAGCTGTCGGTTGATATAGAACTCGCTGTCGATGATGTCGTAGGATTTCAGATACTCTACAGCGTCGAGCCATTTCTTTTCGAGCTGGGCGAGCATGTCTGTATCAGGTTCCTGGCCGAGAGAGCGCAGAATGTCAAGATGACGGTTGCGGGCTGCATGGTAGCGGTCCATATAGTCAGGAAGCTGGGTGTCGCCGAGCCTCATGCCGTTCCGGCTAACCTTGTCCGTATAAGTCGGGCCGATGCCTTTGCCGGTCGTTCCGATTTTTTTCCCTCCTTTGGCGGCTTCATAGGCTGCGTCGAGCAACCGGTGTGTAGGCAATATGAGGTGGGCTTTGCGAGAGATTTTCAGCACCTTTTTCAGGTCAACGCCCGATGCCTCCAGAGCTTCGGCTTCTTCACGGAATAGTACGGGGTCGAGTACGACGCCGTTACCAATCACATTGGTCTGTCCGTGCTGGAATACACCTGACGGAATCGATCGGAGCACATATTTTTTTCCATCAAATTCAAGCGTGTGTCCGGCGTTAGGGCCACCCTGGAAGCGGGCCACAACGTCATAGCGTGGCGTTAGTACATCCACCACTTTTCCTTTACCTTCATCGCCCCATTGGAGGCCTAAGAGAACATCGACTTTCATCTGTGTTGTCAGTTATAATTGGGTTTGTTAGGTTTATTTTTTATTTTGCGCTGGCATTGTCGGCATATACCGTAAATGTTGATTTCGGAATGCTGCGGAGTAAACCCACGGTATGAACGCTGTTCGATTACAGCGTCAATCTCGGGGTCTACAATTTCTTTGATTTTGCCGCATTCGGTGCACACAAGGTGGTGGTGCGTCACCGGCCCCGAAATCTTCTCGTACTGTGCAGGACTGTTGCCGAATTTATGACGACGGACGAGGCCGGCGTCGACGAGCATATTGACAGTGTTGTAGATTGTCGCACGGCTCACATGATATCCTTCCGACTCCATCTGATTATAGAGGTCGTCGATAAAGAAATGGTGTGGCATGGACAGCATACGCTCGTAGATGGCATAACGCTCCGGTGTCTTGCGCATGCCATGACGGGTCATATAAGCGGTAAAAGCCGCCGTCGATGCCTGTTGCTGTGTGCGATTCTCTGTCATCACGCCACAAAGTTACGAACATTAATCGAGTTTAAGCACTGCGAGGAACGCTTTTTGCGGCACTTCTACCGAACCGATCTGCTTCATGCGTTTCTTACCTTTTTTCTGCTTTTCGAGAAGCTTTCGTTTTCGCGATATGTCACCTCCGTAGCACTTGGCGGTCACGTCCTTCCGAACAGCCTTGATGGTTTCTCGGGCAATGATTTTTGCTCCGATGGCTGCCTGAATGGCTATGTCGAACTGTTGACGCGGTATCAGTTCCTTCAGCTTTTCACACATTCTGCGACCGAACGTCACCGCATTGTCGGCATGTGTAAGCGTCGACAGCGCATCCACACTTTCGCCATTAAGCAAGATGTCGAGTTTGACGAGTTTCGACTCCCGGTAGTCGTGGATGTGGTAGTCGAACGAAGCGTATCCTTTGGAGATGGATTTCAGTTTGTCGTAGAAGTCAATTACGATTTAGCCGAGCGGCATGTCGAATGTCAGTTCCATACGGTTGCCCGAAATGTATTCCTGCTTAACGAGTTCGCCGCGTTTGCCCAGACAAAGAGTCATTATTGGCCCGATATAGTCTGCTACGGTTATGATCGTGGACCGTATGTACGGCTCCTCGATATGGTCGATGAGAGTAAGGTCGGGAAGACCTGACGGATTGTGAACCTCGGTCATTTCACCGCGTTTGTCATATACGCGATACGACACGTTGGGCACGGTGGTTATCACATCCATGTCGAACTCCCGTCCGAGTCTTTCCTGTATTATCTCCATGTGCAGCAGCCCGAGGAATCCGCAACGGAATCCGAATCCGAGTGCGGCAGATGATTCGGGTTGGAAAGTCAGCGACGCGTCGTTGAGCTGAAGCTTTTCGAGCGACGAGCGCAGATTTTCGAAGTCCTCGGTCTCGATAGGGTAGACTCCGGCAAACACCATCGGTTTGACTTCTTCAAACCCGGCGATAGCTTTTTCGCAAGGCCTGTTTACGTGGGTGATTGTATCGCCCACACGCACTTCGCGCGATGTCTTTATGCCGGATATGATATATCCTACATTCCCGGCCGAAAGCTCGGGTCGCGGGTCCATGTCGAGTTTCAGCACACCTATTTCGTCGGCGTTATATTCTTTGCCGGTCGATACAAACTTCACGAAGTCGTTTTTCCGTATTTTGCCGTTCACTATCTTGAAGTATGCTATGATTCCTCGGAAAGGGTTGAAAACCGAGTCGAATATGAGCGCCTGAAGCGGGGCCTCGGGGTCGCCTTGTGGTGCGGGAACGCGTTCTATGATAGCCCGGAGTATTTCGTGGACTCCTGTGCCGGTTTTCCCGCTGGCACGTATTATTTCATCACGCTTGCAGCCGAGGAGTTCGACAATCTGGTCTTCCACTTCGTCGGGTTTGGCCGAATCAAGATCAACCTTGTTAATGACAGGTATTATTTCAAGGTCGTTGTCAATGGCCATATATAGGTTGGAGATGGTCTGAGCCTGTATGCCTTGCGAAGCATCGACTATAAGCAGTGCTCCCTCGCAGGCAGCTATCGAGCGTGAGACTTCGTAAGAGAAGTCGACGTGTCCCGGAGTGTCGATGAGGTTGAGTGTATATTGTTCGCCGTCAAGTTCGTATTCCATCTGGATGGCATGGCTCTTGATAGTGATGCCGCGCTCCCGTTCGAGGTCCATGTCGTCGAGAACCTGAGCCTGCAGGTCTTTTCCGCCGACAGTGCCGGTGTATTCGAGAAGACGGTCGGCCAAAGTGCTTTTGCCATGGTCGATATGGGCGATAATGCAGAAATTGCGTATACGTTTCATGCCGCAAATTTAGGTAAAACTCCCGACATACACAAAAAACACAGCTTCATTAGTCCCTTATCGTATGTAGTGAGGTTTTATGGGCAGTTTTACGAAGTAAAAGAGAAGATGTTTTGATGATTGAGTTTTATTTTTTAACTTTGCACGAAATATATGCGTAAAAATTAAAAAATTCTCTAAATGAAATTTGTAGGTGCACATGTGTCGTGCGAGGGCGGAGTGTGTGAGGCCCCGGTAAATGCCGATAAGATCGGTGCTAAGACTTTTGCACTCTTTACCCGTAATCCGTCGCGATGGAAGTCATCTGCGATAAAGCCGGCTGATGCCGATCGCTTCAGGCAGATTTGTGATGACTTTGGTTTTGACCGCTCAATCATTCTGCCGCACGACAGCTACCTCATCAATCTGGGGTCGCCTGATGCCGAGAAGCTTGCGAAATCGAGAGAAGCCTTTCTTGACGAATTCAGGCGTTGTGAGCAACTCGGCCTTTCGCTGCTTAACTTTCATCCGGGTTCGCATCTCAATGCCATTGATGAGGGTGCATGCCTCGATTTGATTGCCGAATCAATCAATCTGGCACTTTCAGAGACATCTGGCATAAAGGCCGTGATTGAAAATACGGCAGGGCAGGGCAGTAATCTCGGATTCAGCTTCGCTCAGATAGCGAGGATAATTGATGGCGTTGACGATAAATCACGTGTGGGCGTTTGTGTCGACACCTGCCATGCGTTCGCTGCGGGTTACGATTTGTCGAGTGCCGAAGGTTATGAGGCAACATGGAATGAGTTTGACCGTGTGGTCGGGCGGGATTATTTGTCAGCGATGCATCTCAATGATGCCAAAAAACCTCTGGGTTCGCGTGTCGACAGGCATGAGTCGCTTGGAAAGGGCATGATTGGCGGAGAGTTTTTTAAGCGAATGATGAACGATCCGCGTTTCGACGGCATTCCTCTGATACTCGAGACACCCGATCCCGAACTGTGGGCCGAGGAAATAGCCTGGCTTTACTCGCTTCAAGATTGAAAGACACAATATATCGCAAATATCATACAAAACATAATCATACTTACATCTCATAATTAACATGAAAACTAAGCCTAACATGTCATTCTGGGGGCTTTGGAATCTGAGTTTCGGTTTTTTCGGAGTGCAGATAGCCTATGCCCTTCAGAGCGCAAATGTGTCGCGTATATTCAATACGCTCGGGGCCGACCCGCACGACTTGAGTTATTTCTGGATACTCCCGCCGCTGATGGGCCTGATTGTACAACCGATAGTGGGCGCATTCAGCGACCGTACTTGGAACCGTTTCGGACGCCGTATCCCTTATCTGATAGCGGGAGCAGCCGTTGCAATCGCTGTGATGTGCATACTGCCGAATGCAGGAAGCTTCCATCTGACTGTGGCGATGGCCATTACAGTCGGCCTGATCGCTCTAATGCTTCTTGACACATCAATCAACATGGCCATGCAGCCGTTCAAGATGCTTGTAGGCGACATGGTGAATGAAAAGCAAAAAGGTCTGGCATATTCGATACAAAGTTTTCTCTGCAATGCAGGTTCGATAGTGGGGTTTGTATTTCCTTTTTTCCTGGCTTGGATAGGAATCCGCAACACAGCGGCTGCCGGAGTGGTGCCCCCCACGGTAATTTATTCGTTCTATGCAGGGGCTGCAATACTGATGTTCTGTGTCATTTATTCCATTGTGAAAATTAAGGAGTGGCCTCCGGCCGAATATAATGAGTACAATGGTGTGGCAACCGACAATGGTGAGTCAATGAAATCACCGGGACTGCTGCGTTTGCTTAAAGATGCCCCGACAACGTTCTGGACAGTGGGTCTTGTGCAGTTTTTCTGCTGGTTCTCTTTCCTGTTCATGTGGACTTATACTAACGGCACGGTGGCCAAAAATGCTTTCGACACTCCGCAGCGCACCACCATTACAGGCATAACCTACAGCGATGCCGAAGGGCGTGAGCGTACGGTGAATGATAAATTTATCCTGTGCGGGGATGAAGTGCTCGTTTCGCATGGCAAGGCTCTTGCAGCCGGCATAGTTGCCGACGGCAGGTTCGTGCCGGCTTCTTCGGCGGTGACGCTTGCGGGAGACACGCTGCTTGTCGGCTCGCTGCCCGCATCGTCGGAAGGATTGGCACTGTATGCTTATAACGAGCCGGTGAGTGTGGCTTCGCACGGTGTGATAGTGGACGGAAACGATACTGTGCCATGCTCTCAGGTTGAGATTGTGGACCGGTTGTCACGGCTCAGAGGAGACGTGACTCTGACACTTGCCGCTATCGCGGCCAAGGATCCGCTAACAGGCTTAATGACCATTGAAAATTCGAGCAATGTCGTTGTACCTGACATACGTGAGGCATCCTATTCCACTCAGGTGGAACTTAACACCGAATCACGTCAATATCAAGGGGCAAGCAACTGGGTCGGGATTCTTTTCGCCGTCCAGGCTCTCGGGTCGGTTGTATGGGCCGTTGTACTGCCTATGTTCCGTAGTCGCAAATTCAGTTATTTCATAAGTCTGGCCCTTGGTGCGATAGGTTTTGCGACAGCCAGCTTTATTACCAACCAGTATCTTCTGTTCGGATCCTTCATACTTATAGGATGTGCGTGGGCTGCTATGCTTGCGTGGCCGTTTACCATACTTACCAACTCTTTGAAGTCGGGCAATATCGGATCGTATCTCGGACTGTTTAATTGCTCAATCTGTATTCCCCAGATAGTAGCGGCTCTCGTGGGGGGCGCAATACTCAAGGCGTTTGAAGTGCCTTCGGAAGTTGCCCCTCAGAGTATGATGATGTTGATTGCCGGAATCAGCCTTGCGATAGGTTCGGTATGTGTGTTCATCATACGTGAGCGTTGACATAAAAGTTAACAGCAGGGAAACGGACAAGTCCAAATGGCGGATTTGTCCGTTTCCCTGTTCATTCACTTTTGATTATGTAGATTTCTTATAGAATTATTCATAAAAATTTTTAAATTTGAAATTTTGATTGTATATTTGCGAACAAATCAATCAAAAACTCAAAAAATCGCAAATAAACAATGGCACGACTACATTTTGATTCTCTCGATTGCAAGATTATTGCTATGTTATCGGAGAATGCCCGAAAGCCATATCTTGAGATTGCCCGCGAATGCAAAGTGTCGGGGGCTGCGATTCATCAGCGCATACAGAAGCTCACCCTTACCGGGGTGATCAATGGCTTCGAATCGCTCATAAACCCTTCAGCCGTGGGGTTCGATACATGTGCATACATCGGTATAATACTGCAGGATCCAATGAAATTTGGCCATGTTGTAAACGAATTGTGCAAAATTCCAGAGATAGTAGAGTGTCATTACACGACCGGACAATATGATATGCTGATTAAAATGTATGCCCGCAACAACGATCATTTGCTTCACTTGCTGCAGGATAAGATATTGCCTATCGGAGCCGGACGTACGGAAACGCTGATATCTTTTAAGGAGGAGTTCCGCCGGCAAGTCCCCGTTATAGCCAATAACATCAAATTAGGATAATGGAAGATTACGAGACGCTTCTGCTCGCTGCCACCGAATGGGCACGTCAGGCCGGTGCCATCCAGCTGGAGTATTTCAGATCGCACCACCTTGACATAAAGGTGAAGCAGAATGAGAGCGACATAGTGACCAAGGCCGACAAAGCAAGCGATGCTCTAATCACCGGTAATATACGTAAATATTTCCCGGAGCATTCGATCCTTGCCGAGGAATCAGGTTGTGACGACCGTGGCGGCGACTATCGGTGGATAATAGACCCTTTGGACGGAACGACTAATTATGCTGCCGGTTTGCCGACATTTGCCGTATCGATCGGCATAGAGCATCGTGGTACACCCGTGGTTGGCGTGGTTTTTGCGCCGTACCTTAATGAGCTATTTACAGCTGTATGTGGTCAGGGGGCACGTTTGAACGGCGTCCAGATTCATGTGCGTGACAACGACCGTCTTGACAGGGCCGTTCTCTCCACCGGTTTTCCGGTCGACCGTAAGACCAATCACGATGACAATGTAAGAGAATTTCACCGCGTGTTGGCTGAAACTCGCGCAGTGCGTTGCTTAGGGGCTGCATCAATGGATTTGTGTTACACAGCAGCAGGCATACTTGACGGATTCTGGGAGATAAACCTGCATGAGTGGGATGTGTCGGCCGGTGCCCTGATTGTGGAGGAAGCCGGTGGGCTGACTTCACGTTACCGCTCTGACCGTAATGTGGGCATCCTTGCGGCTTCTCCAAAACTGTTCGACAAAATCTTGCCTAATATAAAACCGTAGGCTTGTTGGATGATATGTTGCTGATAATTGATTGCGGTTCAACCAAGGCCGACTATATATTGGCAAGCGGTGATGGTACGACGTTACGTGGTGAGACTGACGGAATCAATGCGTCGTTCGCAACTGTCGATGATCTTGAGGCTCTGTTCCGCCGTATACCGCACTCTTCCCAGTCGACCGAAATCAGATTTTATGAAGCCGGGTGTCTGCCTGGTGATCCGTCAGACCGTGTGGTCGAAGCTGCACGCCGTGTCGCATCCGAAGCGCATATCACAGCCGACAGCGACATGCTTGGAGCTGCAAAAGCTTTGTGCGGTGACAGACCGGGAATAGCATGTATCCTTGGGACAGGTTCGAACAGCTGTCTGTATGATGGAAGCGGCATTGTCAACAATATCCCATCGTTGGGGTTCATACTTGGAGATGAAGGTTCGGGCAATCATTTGGGCAGGCATCTATTGTCAGGCTATTTCAAGCGGAGGTTGCCGGAGCAGCTTTCTGAAGCATTTAGGAATTCATATCCAGACCTTTCAATCGCAGACGTGATTGAAAACGTGTACCGTAAAAGTGGCGCAAACGCTTGGCTTGCTGCCTTTGCAAAGTTCCTGTCGTCCAACATCGCCATTCAGGGAGCGGAAGCAATAGTCATCGAATGCTTTGACGAATTTGTTGACCACTGCCTGCGTCCTTACGGACCGATAACTCGCGAAGTGCCCGTTGGCTTTGTGGGCTCCGTAGCAATGGCCTTTGCTCCACAGTTACGTCGCAGCCTCGCCGCCGCCGGCATGACCACTGGTCCCATCCTGTCCAAACCCCTCGATGCCTTCACTACCTCATCGCATTAAAATGGACATTCTGGAAGTCCATCTATTTCATTATCCGGAAATAATGGCAGTTTTAATTCATTATCTCCAATCGGATTAGTATCCCTTATAGACAAGGCTATATCAAGAAAAATAAGAATTTGTGCTTTTATATCTGAAGGATTGAGTGTAATGTCTAAGTAGATGTATGTATCATCTGCATCTTTCATAATATTTTCTCTGCCAATTATTTTACCCCATTTAGATATAAGGTTATTTGTATAATTGACATTACGTTTGTATAAAAATTGACAATTGTTTTTAGATGGGCAGATCTTACAATCAACATAACTGTCATATAACTGATCACATTCATTGATTCTTTCACCATACAATACATAACCGATACGCAATTTGGTAGGAAAATCTTTATACATTATATACCAATCCTGTTGGTAGGAACCGTATTCAAAACTAAGAGTTATTAGATTATATTCATCATAGTAATTAAAATCATTAGATAATATATTCTCCCAACGCCTCTTATCTGCTTCATCACAGATTGCATTATACAAAACCTTTAGTAATGACTTAATCAGTTTAACCGGTTTGTATCGACTATGAAATGGCGGTATAAATATCATTTTAGGAACTTTATTCCTATTCTCGTAAATGATATCATCTGTTATTGTTATACTAGAAACTCCATCACCATATAATGATAGGTGTTTTAAATTAGGTAATGAATTAATACCATTCAAAATTTTAATTGATGTAGGAATGTCCAATCTATTTATAAATTTATTATAAATAAAACAATAACCTTTTAAACCAATTACTCCTTCCGGTATATGTAATAGAGTGTTATTTCTTCCTGAAGCGTAATCAATTACACATTTGGACGCTCTATCTATGAGCATTCCATCAATAACATAATACTTCTTATCATCTTCCAACTCAATGTTTTTTATTACCGGAATTATGTTATGCGAACTGGTTAAAAAAACCACTAGTGTCTCTTAAAATCTGTTAATAAGAAATTGTTAAACTCTGTATTCATGC